>JARROY010000063.1:0-9202 GCA_037383445.1 Anaerolineales bacterium
GTTTTGGTTGGAATCCCATCCGCCTCGGCGTTGAGCAGAATGGAGAATTGGTCGCCGGAGCACAGCTCTTGATTAAACCGTTTCCATTGAATCTCGCCAGCATCGCTTATATCCCTCGCGGTCCGATCGGCTCCTGGCTCGACCAGACAATTTCCCCGGATCTAATTTCAGCAATCATCCAGGTGGCCAAACAACACAAGGCCGCCTTGGTACGTTTCGAGCCTGGAATACAATATGACACCGAACTCGAGAAGCAATTCGAGGAACAAAACTTCCGCCCCAGCTATTCTAACCAGCCCCAGGCAACTCTGGTCTTAGATTTGCACGAAGACCCAGAGGATATCCTGGCGAGTTTCCATCAAAAAACTCGCTATAACGTCCGCTATGCCAAAAGGAAAGGGGTGAAAGTCCGCACAGGTGGTCTGGATGATTTTGACACGCTGATGAAAATGATGGCAGTTCTCGAAAAGCGCAGCGGCCTGTTTAAAGCTCGGGATATAGAATACTACCAAAGCGAATGGAAGGCTTTCGCGCCGGAAGGGAAACTCAAATTATTTGTCGCGGAATATGAGGGCGAACCGCTCGCAGTCAATGTTTCCATCTTCTTTGGGAAACATGCGGCCTATTTTCACGGCGCTTCTATAAACGTACACCGTAATTTAATGCCCAACCACCTTCTAATGTGGGAAGCGATCAAATGGGCAAAGTCTCAGGGCTGTCTTACTTACGACTTTTGGGGCATTCCTGAAGAGGTCGGACAAGAATACTATCAGAGCCAAAGCTTGCCAACATCTACAAGAACTGATGGCTTATGGGGTGTCTACCGCTTTAAAAGAGGATTTACAGAACAGGTGGTTTATTTTATGAATGCACTCGATGTTGTCTGCAAGCCAGCTCTGTATCCTTTCGCAAAATTAGCCGAGCGCAATATTACTGTTTTTGAAAGTCTAGCCGCGTTATTCGATTCTTTCAGACCCAATAAAATCTAGCGTTTTTCTCATAACTTTAAAAATCTCAGCTGGTTGTAGTTTTCAATGAAAACTACCCGGAGAAAGACGGGTTCTCTGCATTAGCTACACCAGATAAAACGCTCATCACCGGATGCAAACTGCACCGAAATGGTTCCGCCAGTCCGATCTGCATCGAAAACTGCCACCGGGATCCGGTAGCGGATGCTGATCAAATTGCCCAGATCCACCAGGGTATTGATCGACGGGATATCGCCTTTTTTGGTCAGGCGGCGCAGCAAGGCTTCGATTGCACTGCGGTACTTGGTGGGATTAACCCCAAACTGGCGGAATGCTGAACGCCAAGCTGCCAGGCTTTCTATCTCACTGTGGGGAGTGTCGCCAATCTGTGTTAGTACTTCCTGCTGCTCAGTAAAAAACCGTTCTATCAGCCCTTGCGGTGTCGGGCGGTTGGCACAATTTCTGGCCAACAGCACCCCAGCCTGGATGTTAGGAAATGTCGAGAGAATTTTTGAATCATATTGGAATGTATACATCGTCTGCTCTATCCAAACGCCCCACCCGCCACCAGTACAGTGAAGGTGAAGACAAAATAGTGGATCAAAAAGGGATATAAGAATGATTTCGTACGCCAGGCTACCAGCCCAAACAGGAACCCGCCGAATATTGTTGAAAGCGCTTCAATCTCTGGTTTACCGATGTGCGCCAGGGCAAATGGCACAGCTTGCAGCCACAGCGCATCCGGACCGTACTTTTTAGCATAGCCGAAAAGCAGCCACCCCCGAAACATAAACTCCCAACCAAACAAGTCCAAGAAGACGTAACCCGGCAGGCTTGGTCCCAGCAGTCCTTGGTAATATTTCTGCATCGAAGGATCACCTTTTGCCGTCAGCCACAGGATCGGCGCCGCAATCGCAATCACAATCCCCGTCAAGGCCAGACCTGCCTTCCAATCTCCCAGTTGGAAACCATATTCTGCCGGGTTGTCACGCTGCACAACGACAATGATAAACAATGGGACCAGCAAGAATAGAATGAAGCGGTCAAGCGCAATTGACTTGGTAAACTGATGATAGTTATCGACCATCAGCAGCAAGGTAGTCGAGATAGTCATCACGACAATATCCCAGTTGAACTTCAATTCAGATGGAAAAAGGTTTCTCACCGGATACCTCGCAGCTAATAAGAAAAATAGGTGGTATTGCCTTCGGGTCCAAACAACAGTCTTAGTTTGCCCGCATCAGACCACAGCTCAAAACCCCAGTTAAACAACAGCAGCCCGGTCAAAACCAACGCCAGAGCTAGTTTCCACCAGCCGGATTGGGGATTCAAATTCGCCACCACACTGCGCCGCTCCACCCAATTATAAGCCGCAAATACTGCAAGGAAGGGGACCAGCGTCAAATGAAAGCGCGGTTCAGACAAGATCAACAAATGGGGTGCCAGATAAGTCAAAAACACCCCGGCCACCAAAAGATGGTTTTTCTCCCATGTCAGCCGGGGAATCACCATGGCTACTGAAAGAATGATCAGCACGAAAGGCATAGTGAACACAACAAAGAGGAGCATGAGGGAAGGTTTAGGAAGATACCCAACAAAGTCGTTGGAATAAAAATACGTCAACTCCCGGCGCTCCAAACCAAAGGAATACCCCAGCTTACGCAGCATCAGATAAGGCACTCGCCATGGTTCCTGGCGGATAAATCCAAGGGCTTTCTCTGTGCCCAGACGGTCACGTTCGGAGTCGTCCAAGTAGGGCAGTAAATCCACAGACGGGCCAAACTCGAATTTCCCTTCGGTTTCTGGATGGTAGCCCAAATAGAGGTTATAGCCCATCATACTTTCAATAAAGGTGAATTTTCCATGAAGCATTGAGTTGCGTACGGACCAAGGCACCGTAATGACCAGGACACTGGCCAGCAGGATCAGGGCTCCCTTTCTATCTTTCGCCATCAGCCAAGCCCACAACACCATCACAGGAAAGACTGCAATAATTACCGATCGGGTCATCGCAGCGCCCCCCAGCAAAACTCCTGCCAGCAGGTAATCCTGCCAGTGGTGGGTTTCTCCTGCTTTTATTAACATCAAGACTGCACCCAGTACCAGCGGGATGAAGATCACCTCGGAAGCCAGCGCCAATGGATACACCACTAAGAACGGGTACAATGCAATCATCACACCGGAGATTTTAGCAATCGAGTATTTTTGCGGGAAAAGATGCAATGCCAGCAAACAGGTCATCGGAGCCAGCAGTGCCGTTATAAACACCTGCACCAACCTGGCAACCAAGAACCGGTCTTCTAGCCCTGCTCCCCGGTAGATCAAAGAAAGGAAAAAGGGATACCCCGGTGCCCGGAAAGACGTCAGTATACCGCGTGGGTCGTAATCATCCACAATCCATTTTAGGGGGAAATAATGCTCTACCAGGGCGAGGTCGTTTTCTGCATACCAGCGAAAACCCTCCCCAGCAGCCAGGCTGCGGGCCAGCATATCATATTGGAACATGTCATCCAGCCCAATCGTCATCTCACGAGCGGCAATCACCGGCCCCAAACGCGCCACCACCGCCAAAAGATACACACTAATTAGGAGTATTGGGAGCTTTTTTCTCGCAAACATAGAGGCCATTATACAGGCAGAATGGAGATTACATCAAATACATGAATGCAAAATCCCCCTCATTACTACTGTTCTCTGCGCATCACCAGCAGGGTCTCTTTCCCCTTGCGGAAGGGTTCGAACGCCCCAAAAAGCTTGCTCACCCTGCGGAAATAGCGCGGCATTTCATCCTGCTCGAGGGGGTAAAAGCCAAATTTCTCATACATGGGCCCCAATCCCGAACGGCACATCAGATAAAGGGTATCGCCATGCTCATCAATTAAATGTTCGATCAAAGCCCGGGCAATCCCTTTGCCCCGCTGTTCCTCGACGACGACTAAGGAAGCCAGCTCCACCGACCCGTCCCGGTGTGGCTTGAGCTGGGCACATCCAATCACCTCCCCGGCAGGATCCTCAACGATGACAAACCGCTGCCAGTCCAGCCCGGTTGGGTTGATACCCCCAGCCATGACCAATCTCAAGATTGCAGCTTGGTCCTCTTCTGCTGCCCGGCGCAAGGAAAACCCCATCCGATTATCCCAAACCGGCAATCACCCGCCAGATTTGGGCAACAAAGAAGGTCAGCACAAAACCCATCAATAGCGGTAACAGCGCCGCCACTGTTGTCCATTTCTTGCTGCCGGTTTCCCGGTAGATAGTGAAAATGGTGGTAGAACACGGATTGTGCACCAGGCTGAACAGCATCAGATTCACTGCGGTCAGCAAGGTCCATCCACCCGCATTGAATAAATTGACCAAATCGGAGCCCGCCTGAAGTTGAAACATCACTCCGGCACCTGCACCAGCATCCACGCCTGTCATCAGCACAGTCAGCATTAAAACCGTTGGGATGACGATCTCGTTAGCAGGAATTGCCACAATGTAAGCCAGAAGGATGATACCATTCAAGCCCAGCAGCAGACCGAACGGGTTCAAAAAATTGATGATATATTCCGCAATACTCGTGCCACCAATCGTGATATTGGCTACCAGCCAAATGGCCGCCCCGGCCGGCATAGCGAAGACGATTGCCCGCCAGAGCACATAGATTGTCCTGTCGATCAACGACGTGTACAGAGTCTGCCACACTCTCGGCGGGCGATAAGGAGGCAGTTCCAAACTGAAAGTGGAGACCTCTCCTCGCAGCATGGTGCGTGAAAGGAGCCAGCTCACCATAAAAGTGAACCCAACCCCTAACATGGCTACTCCTACAACTGCGGTCGCCGAGATCAACCCAGCAAGGTGGGCGGGTACCAATCCCCCAACAAAAACGGTAGCGATCAATATCTGAGTCGGCCAGCGGCCGTTACACAGGGCGAAGTTGTTCGTGATAATTGCGATCAGCCGTTCCCGTGGGCTGTCGATGATCCTGGTAGCGACCACCCCGGCTGCATTGCAGCCAAAACCCATCATCATTGAAAGGGCCTGCTTGCCGTGTGCCCCAGAGCGGCGGAACAGCGCATCCAGGTTAAATGAAACCCTCGGCAGGTAGCCAAAGTCCTCAAGCAAGGTGAATAATGGGAAGAAAATCGCCATCGGCGGCAGCATCACACTGACCACCCAGGCCGTTGCCAAGTACATCCCATCAATCAGAAGGCCATCCAGCCACCATGGCATGTGAATAGCAGCTGCTACACCTTTCAACCAGGGGTGAACAGTCCCCAGTAAAATTGATGAAATAAAATCGGAGGGTACGTTAGCGCCAACAATCGTGATCCATAGCACCAGGGTAAACAGCAGGATCATCAGGAGAAATCCCCAACGCTTATCGGTTACAATGCGGTCAATTGTCCGGTCTAAATCGAAGCGAGGCTTTTGATCCGCACGGATCACAGCCCGGTCTGCCAGATAAGCCGCATCTGTGTAGACGGACTCCACCAGCTTTTCATGGAAATCGACCCCTACTTGAGCACGCAGTGTTTGGGCAGTATCCAGAATATCTTTTACCTCAAATGATTGTTCAAATTCCATCTCAGGATGCCTCCGGTACTGCTTGCGGTTGCGCGGCGGATAATTCTTCTAATGGGATCAGTTCACCAAGCTCACCAGACCTTAAAGACTGGATGATGTCTTCATCACCATCCAGCAGGCGAAGGGCGACCCAACGTGAATTGGGCAAACTCGGATAAAGGCGCTGAATTTTGGATTCCAACTTTACAACCGAAGATTTTAAGATCGGCGAATAAGTTTCTACTCTGCGGGGTTTAGGGCGAACTTCTCCTGTCGCCACTTCGTGGATCGCACTCAGCAGATCATCTAAGCCCTGGTTATAACGTGCTGATGTCGGCACGACCGGCACGCCTAAATCCCGCGCCAAGCGTCGCTCATCCACCTGGAGACCGTGCCGCTTAGCCTCATCAA
Organism: Anaerolineales bacterium; assembly: GCA_037383445.1. Classification (GTDB taxonomy): domain Bacteria; phylum Chloroflexota; class Anaerolineae; order Anaerolineales; family UBA11579; genus UBA11579. The sequence goes on from JARROY010000063.1 coordinate 5,928, forward strand.
TTAAGTTCAGGCAGATAACCACACGATCCGTGATCTCCATCACCTGCAAAGCCAGGTTCAGGTTGCGTTCTAAGCGGGAAGCATCTACCACCACCACAGTTACATCTGGTTGGCCAAATAGAATAAAATTCCGAGCCACTTGTTCATCCAGGCTGGTCGCCAGCAGCGAATATGTGCCGGGCAGATCGACAATCTTATATTTCTTCTCGCCGTACTCATAGCCCCCCTCAGCTCGGGTGACGGTTTTACCCGGCCAGTTCCCGGTATGCTGGCGTAAACCGGTCAGAGCATTAAACACTGTGCTTTTTCCAGTATTGGGATTCCCAGCCAAAGCGATTACATAATCCCAATCTTCCATATTTACACCCAGCTTGAGCAGGTTGGCTTGGTTGTGCGCTGGGCAGCCTTCACATCCCGTCTGACCTGCTGCCGGAAAGATAATTTCCTGAGTGGAAGAACCTTGCTCGGGAAGCTGTGTTTGTTTTTTGTCTGTCATGCTAGCACCTCTTCTTCTGGAAGCAGTTCCACCTGGATGCAGCGGGCCTGCTCGCTTCTTAGAGCAATCAATGCATCACGAATCCTATACGCCACCGGATCTCCCATCGGGCTGCTGATCTCAGCTTCAACCAGGGTACCGGGCAGTACCCCTAAATCCATCAATCGGCGTCTCTCCGGTCCTCGCAATCTTGGTGACAGCTGAACCACACGCGCTTTTTGTCCGGTGGAAAGCATATTTAAACCGATCCCTCTCAGAGACTCCTCTTCATTAAGATCATCTAATCGCTGGACGTTGATTTTTGCGGCCACAATCGGCGCCAAGAGGTGTTCTTCATCACCTGCCCAAAATTTCACCCGGTTGGCAGAGCGTTCGGATACACGAACGATCATCCCGGGAAGCAGTCCCTCAGCCTCGATCTGAGCCGCAACGGTTTCCGGCTCGTCACCAACATGCACAATCTGCGCGATCTGGCCAACTTCTAAATCTGGCAGCAAAATAGCATCGTGATCAAAGAATTGGCCTTCCTTAGACGGGATAGGATCTCCGTGCGGGTCGTAGATTGGATTTCCCAATTCGCCGGCCAGCTTATCTAGCTCTTCAGGAGTGAGGTTGTGTTCAAAAAACTCCGCCTGGCTGTGCCATTCGGATTGTTGGTAGCCAGTTTGTTCGGCCAAATACTGTTCCCAGAGGCGATGAGCGCGGATCACATTCATGGCAACCTGGCTGCCTTCCACAGTCAAGCGAAAACGCTCCCCCACCCGTTGGACAAGCCCTAATCCTTCCAGTTCGGAAACGACATTAACCGCCCGGTTCAGGTCCACACCTAGTGAGCCCGCGATTCCTTGGAAGGTTGCAGTTTGTCCACTAAACTCAATTTTTTGAATATGTTTCAGGGCGTCTTCCTGAAGGACCCTCGAGGTCATCCGGCGAACCGAACGCCAGCGAGCTACCAGACCGAGTTCTGGCCAGAATAAGGCTGTTCCCAAAACCAGTAATATAATCCCAATCAAGAGGGATAACAAAGGGTCAGACATTTTTAGGCTCCATTAAATTTTCAAGTTTCAAATTCTAAATTTAGGCTTACCAAATTTTCAATATTTTATCATGAACTTTGACAAAAATCAAGACCAAATTGGTCTAAAATTCAGCATCCGCAAAATTTTTTAATCTACATGAGAACGAAGCTGCTGCACCCAACCAGGATAGGCTAAAGAGTGATCAAAGTCAAGACGCTGCCCCAGCCCGCGATCCATAACAAATCTCATAATATTATTAAACACCTCATTCAACTTTTCCGGTTCCCCAAAAACTTCAACACCAACAGTCCACCAAAGCTGATCAAGTACGTGTACCTCGGTCAATTCAAAACTGCCGCCATTAGGAGGAAATTTCCCGGCATCGACTGGAACCAATCCTCCATGGCTTAACAGTGAGAAAGACACTTGCTGGCGGGTTTTCCGGACAGCCAGCCAACTCTCTTGCTCAGATAGTTCGCCAAACGCTGTTTCCTCCACTGCCATACTCCATTTGACCCACTCTTCCAATAAGCCGGAAACCTCCGGAGAAACCATGGTCTGGCCATGCTCTGCAGTCCGCCGCTTGATTTCCAACCGGCCTTCACGCAGCTTAATACCAAGATCCTCCCCTAATCCGGATAGATATAAGTCAGTCCGAGGGGGAATTTTTTCTACCATCCCCAATGAGTTAAACCATGATTCAAGTTTGCTGGGAACTCCTCCGGGATAAAACCAGCGAGTTTCAAGAGAGTGCAAGTTAAAACTCATATATTGGATCTACCTCTCTGCATACAAAATATTCATGAATCTCTATCTTCTTATACTTCTCCAATATTTCTCTAATCCTTATCTAGTAAACCTTGATTATCCTTATCATATACCAAAAGAAAATATGGAAAGAAACCATTTAAGGAAATAATGGTCAGGAGGTAGTAAATACATGTCTAAAATTATAGGTATCGATTTAGGAACCACGAACAGTGTGGTAGCTGTAATGGAGGGTGGAGACCCCACCGTGATTACCACTGCCGAGGGTTCTCGGCTGGTGCCATCCGTGGTTGGTTTCACCAAAAATGGGGAACGTCTGGTTGGGCAAACCGCCAAACGCCAGGCAGTCATCAACCCCGAAAACACCATCTATTCGATCAAACGCTTCATGGGCCGCCGATATGATGAGGTGCGCAGTGAGCGCGAGATGGTCTCCTTTAATGTCGTCGAAGGTCCCAATGGCGATGCCAGGGTTAAAGTTCCCCAAACGGGTAAAGAATACAGCCCGCAGGAAATTTCTGCGATGGTGCTGGGAAAACTCAAACACGATGCGGAAGCCTATCTGGGTGAAAAGGTCACCCAGGCTGTCATCACCGTTCCAGCTTACTTTAACGACAGCCAGCGGCAAGCTACCAAAGATGCTGGGAAGATCGCCGGTCTCGAAGTTTTACGGATCATCAACGAACCGACTGCTGCCGCATTAGCCTACGGCTTGGACAAAAAATCCCACGAAACCATCCTGGTTTTCGACCTGGGAGGCGGAACATTCGATGTCTCTGTCCTGGAAGTCGGTGATGGCGTAATTGAGGTTAAATCCACCAATGGTGACACCCACCTTGGAGGCGACGATTGGGATGAAAAAATCGTTAACTACCTTGCCGATGAATTCAAGAAGCAGCAAGGTATCGATCTTCGCAGCGACAGGCAGGCATTGCAGAGACTGCGTGAAGCCGCGGAGAAAGCTAAAATTGAACTTTCTACGGTCATGGAGA
>JARROY010000064.1:0-8364 GCA_037383445.1 Anaerolineales bacterium
TCAGAATGAGTATAAAAATGAGAGACATCTGTTTCCAAGGAAACAGCCAGAGCAGGGATGCCAAAAGTTGCCGCCTCGATGGTTGCTCCAACTGTGCCAGAGACAGTCACTGCCAAACCCAAATTAAGGCCATAATTGATCCCGGAAACCACCAGATCGGGTGGTTGGTCCATAATCTCCAAGATACTGTGCTGGACGGTCTGGGCGGGTGAGCCGCCAACCGCATGCACCGTCCAGTCCTGTCCATTAACCCGCATTTGCTTAACGGTGATGCGCCCATCGGAACTCAGGGGCATGCTGCGGCCGGTGCTGGAAGCCTGATCCCTAGGAGCAGCAACCCACACATAGCCAATTGCGGAAAGCACCTCAGCAGCCGCCCATAAACCCGGCGATTCAATTCCATCATCGTTGGTTAATAATATTTGGGGTTTAGATTTCATCTTCTCCCTTATTCTCCAATCCTTAGGGCATTGGATTATTATACTGCCAATCGGTTCCTAACCAGATTTCCACGTCAGTATCGCTATCAATGGCAAGGCGGTGGAAAATACGGTAGGTGCCCACACCCATCAGATCAGACAAATAGGCAAGTGTATACGGGCTGCCAGTATGGTCGATGAGGGAGGTATTGGTATACCCCTGGCCAGCCCCTTGAACCGAAACCACATTCGCCCCCAAATTGCGGAGATAATCAGCAGTGCGCTGAGCGGTCACACCATCATTGGTACCATCATAAATCGAGATCCGGGCTTCCTCAATTTGCATCAAGGTTAGGGGATCACCTTCCATAGCTGGAGAAAAGGAACCGCCAGTAGCAAAAATCCGATCCCTCAATTCTCGAATCTTATCTGGTAAGGGACTCAAAATGGAAAGATCATCTGGGGATTTGCCAAACTGCACCTCATTGAGCCCGATCACCGCCATCTGAATATCTTCCTGCTTGATCTTGACCGCCAGGAAGGCCAGTTTAAGCGCATCTTCAAAAGGCAGGTTAGTGGTGATCTTTTTAGAAAATTTGTCGTACAATTCAGGCGCATTCGAGATCAGTTTTGCCCATACCGCGGGTGTCCGCAGACGGTCGTAAATTCCAAGAATCACCTGCTGCTGGCGTCGGGAACGGTCGAAATCGCCGCCTTCGTTGTGGCGGTTGCGTGCATAAGCTAAAGCCAGCTTTCCCGGTAATGTGACCCGACCAGGTTCCAATTTGACATCATAGGCCTGGCCGATGACTTCAAGTTCGATCGGTTCTGTAACATCCACTGTCACCCCATCAATCATATCGATAAACTCAACAAAAGCGCTGAAATCCAAACGGGCATAATAATCAATCGGCACCCCAATCACATTCTCAACCGTTTTGACAGCCAAGGCTGGCCCCCCACCAGGGTAGTTGTACAGGTCGCCAAAATAATGGGCGGTATTGATCTTTGCGGGATTAAATCCAGGGATTGCTGCCCACAGGTCGCGGGGAATTGAAAGTGCACCTGCAGTTTTAGCTACCGGGTCAATCGTCAGGAGAATCATGGTATCGGTGCGGGAATACTCATATCCAGCCGCCCAATCCCGGTAATCAATCCCCATCACAAGCATCGTGACGCGTTTTGTCCCATCCCAGGCAGGCGGTTTATCTGAAATAAACGGGCGATTCCCAGTGTCTGAAAACTGATTCCCGGATGAGTCTGGTAACACCAGATTTCCTTCTTCATCAAAAACTGGGGTACCAATTACCCCGGGATTGGTCTCCTGCATCCCCCAATTCCTAAATGTTGAATAAACCACGGTCGAGAGCACTATGCCCACCCCAAGGAAGACCACCATCGAGATGATGAAGACCTGTCTGGAGTTTAATTTATTTCGCTTTGAGGAGTTATTTTTGCTCATGTTTCGTTTCAAAACCCTGTACTTATCCAAACCATCCCGTTATTGGGGGGAGTTACTGGTCGGTGAGGGGTTAGCAGTTGGTGTGTTGGTAGGAGTATTCTCAACGGGGGCCGGGGTGGAAGTGGGTGTATTGGTAGCTCCTCCGGGTGTAGGGGTGATGGAGGGCGCTTCTCCAGTCACTTCTAAAGTTGCCGTGGGAGTTGACGTAATTGTCGGAGTCGGCGTCACTGAGGGGGTGCCGAGTAAACATTGTTCATAGACATAAGTTGCAGTAGGGTATACATATGCCTGATCCCACGATCCCAAGACATGCACCATCCCTTCGCTGGACTCGCACCATTTTCCTTCTTTGGCGGCGTTCTCAGCTATTTGAAGCAGTGATGCCCAATAACGGTAGAAAGCCGAAACCCCTGAGGCGTCGGTGATGCTGGGTGCCGCGGATACCAGTTGTCCGTAGTAATATGCGGCTTGCTCTGGGTAAGCGCCCCAAAAGGCATTCCCCAGCAAGTATAAACGAGCCCAATTGCGGTAATTTTCCGTTTCACCATCCAGCGGGCCAAATTGCTCCGCCAGCAAGAAATCATAGGTGCCACCTTCAAGGTCTTTATTCAGTATTTTCTCTACTCCTCGATTGCGCAGACATAAATAGATCAGATCATCCACTTCTACAATCCTATACCCCGGGTAAGTTCCACGCAGGTTGGCCAGCGTATCCAGGGCGGTATCCCATTCTTCCAATGAAATTAAAGCCATGGCGTCAGAATATATTTCTCTTGCCGGACGGGCATCCTTGGTGGGTTTGGGCGTTGCGGTAGGCGGCAACTGTGTTGGGGTGGCGGTAACGTTTAGCCTCACACCGATATCCACCAAGAGATCCATGGCGGGCTTGTAATTGGGTTTAACGGAGAGAATATATTCCAACCGCTCTTGAGCCAGGATGTAATTCTCATTGGTAACATCTTCGATAGCCTGTGCCAATTGACCGGCTAAATAAGCATCGACAGTCACCGTAATTTGGGCGTAGCGCTGCTGCTGTCCGCTTTGATATCCCAGCCAGCCGCTGATTGCACTCAGAATCATAAGGCCCCCAATAATCAGCACCACTGCCATCAGCAAGCTGAGCCATCCTCTGCGCGGTTTCGCTGGTGGCTTTACTGGTGGAGAACCCTCAGGCTGCCGGTTAGAAACCCGGTTCTGCCGGGTTTGATCCCCTGAGCCCTGGTCCGGTTTTTGGGGACGTGTTGGTTGTGTAGCGTCAGAATTCATTCATTCTCCAATATTCTTGGTGCGGCATCATTCAATTGGCAATCTTTATCCGCTTCCAACGATCTATTTTAATGCATAAAACGCACCAATTTGTGAAAATGGACAAAATTGGTTGAATAATTAACATAGACTAAACGCTTAAATTATGGATTAGGTTCCTCGTATTGCCAATTGATACATTTTTCTCTATAATAAATTAAGGTATTTTCCACCTTTTTATACAACATTAATTCAACTCAAATAGATAAAGAGCGCCCATGAAACGTCTAAGCTACCCCCAGACACCTATCTACTCAAAAATTACCATTCTTGGTGATCCTCATCCATGTGGGGTTTATCTGCTCGCAATCCAGTTGATCGAAGACGAAGAACTGGCTTTTGGTGAGTTCCAACATGGCAAGAAAATCCCCCTTCCGGAAGGAACTTATCTTTATGTTGGGTCTGCTTACGGGCAGCACCGCAGCAGCAGTCTGGGTTATCGTTTGCTGCGTCACGCCAGCCGGTCTGGGTCGGGCATTCCACACCTGATTCGACCCTCACTGGAAAAAACACTCAACGCCGCCGGGTTGTTAGGGAGCATCCCAAAACGAAAAACCCTGCACTGGCACATTGACTATTTACTTGACCTGCCAACAGCTGAGATTCGCGGGATAGTCGCTTTACGAACAAAATGGAAAATTGAAAGCGAGGTGGGAGACCGTGTAGCCGCAGAGGATGAAACCCTGATCCTTGCTCCTGGCTTAGGGGCGAGCGACTATCCGGGAAAGACACATCTGTTCTTCGTGGACGCCGATATAAAATGGTGGTCTAACCTCCCTGAACTGCTTAAATAACTTCAAGACCTCCTAAGTAGGATGACGGAAATGCAAAACTGTGATACATTTGTTGCAGTTTAAAAAATTTCTGCTAGGAGGCAATTTTTTATGGAATCTAAACTAACTCAAAAGGGGTGGATGGCTGTTGTTGTTTGGTTTGGTCTGCTGGCTGGTACAGCCTTTACTTCAAACTCAGTCGTCACGGTATTCGGTCAAATTATTCAAGCACTCTTCCAAAACTTAACCAACGGAATTTCTGATCTCTTCCAAAATTACGGCGTTTTGTTTGCCACACTTTTGGGGATCGTGCTGATTTTCCTTCTGGTGAGCGCCTGGCTCGGACTGGTTTCATTTACATTTGAGGTCAGCGCATTGGTATTTGGTAGTGAGCCAGAAGACGATTTAGATCTGGCAGCATATCCAGGCCAGGTTGCCCGCTACCTTGGGTTTTCCTGGGGATTATTCTATATCCTCTTCCTGATCCTGCCGATGGTGATGTAAATCCATTCATTATTACGATTAATAAAAAAAGCTGGCTGATGATTTGCCAGCTTTTTTTATTTTACTCTAGCAAGTTTTAGATTATCCGACCCACCCAAACCACGAAAGCGCAATATTGAGGATATCCCATTTCACAATGAAATAAGAAAACAAACTAACCGCAAGCGCTACCAGGCTAAAGATTAGGCGGTTGAATAGTGATCCGCGTTTCCTCAGCCAGAGAAAGACGCTTATCAATAGCATTCCCGCCGTGAAAGCCACCTGAAGTAAACCCAAAACACCCAAAACTGTTACCATTGGGTCGGAACCGGGTAAACCAAACAGCAGCAGGAGCCATTCCTTAATATTGGAATTTTCCTGGAGCACTTTGCTGCTCACCAGCACTGTCACAATTGAAAGGACAGCCGAGAGTACCGCAATTCCGTGCAGGGATAAGTTCCATTCTTTAACCCTTTCTTTCTTCTCCGTACCAGACAACAAAATCCGCACGACAAGTACTATGACAAAAACGATCTCCGCCACGAAGATTGCCATGCTGATACCTGTGAAAACCTCCAAAACTGGTTTCCCACGGTTCGGGTTGCCAATATCAATATCATCGTAGCTTGTGAAATAATCCGGCATGTAGATCCCCTCATCTGGCAGGATAAATTGAGGTGCAGGCAAATCGTTCATACAGGTAGCATCCGGTGGACTGCTGGGAGAATTGAGAAATGCGGCTCTGATCTGATCATAACAGGGCAGCCCACTCCCGATATTATGGCCGCTCGATCGGAATTCGAAGTAGTAAGCATTTTCCAAATTCTCGGCTACACTGCGAGACCATTCAGGGGGGGTAACCGGATCATAACGTCCGGCCAGCACCAAGGTGGGAATCTCGCTGCTGATCAGATTATCCACCAGGAATGGCCTACGAGGTAAATCCCACTTTCGGCAAATCTCAATCTCTAACCTATACCTTGAATACCCATCCAGTTCTGGGTAGGCATCAACCTGAGTTTGAATTTGTTCGTCTGTGATGTCTAGAAAATCCTCCTGGCAGGTTGCCGCGAAAAATAAGCCATACGCCATATTTGATCCTGATACTAAATCTAATATATCCTCTCTAGCCCAAGGTCTCAAAATCTCAATATTGCCTTTACTGACAAGGTCAATCAGTAATGGAAGGTAGGCTGTTTTGAACGGTGGGCGGGGTGGATCGTAAAACGCGTCTCCTACCATCCAGTTGATCATCTTTGCGCCATCCACATAATAAGTAAATGGATTTCCATCAAAATCGGTGAACTCTAACTCAACAGGTTTGGCATTCAGTTCTGCCACCAATGAATAAAAGCGCTCTTCCAGATTCGGATAAGCCGCCGCACAGTCCGGGTCTGCCGCACAATCTGCAAACATGACCTTCAACACTCGGGAAGCATGCTCCAAGTCATAGAAAAAGCGGGATTCGTGCAGCAAAGAAACTGACTCCAGGATCACCGAGCGGATGCCCTCCGGATAACGCACCATTAACAGCTGCATCAAACGCGTACTAAAGGAAGTTCCAAACAGATTCCAGGAGTCGATATCAAGTGCCCTGCGCAAGGCTTCGATATCCTCGGTCATAGATGATGTAGTATAGCTGGTGAGATCAATGCCCTGCGATTGAAACTGTTCCAGGCACGAGCTTCCTGTATCATTGATGCTGGTTACAATATCGCATTCCAGTGCAGGTTGGGCATACAGATTGCCACGCTGCTCAAAAATTATGATATCTCGATTCTCCAACAACGGGGATCGTGCCCAGCCCCCTACTGTAGACATCGAACTGTAACCCGGTCCACCAGCCGTATATAACAATGGAGTTGGGTCTGGATTGGGACCCGTACTGTGGAGAATAACATACGGCATGCGAATTAGGCGGCCATTGGGTTCAGCATAGTTTTCCGGGGCGACCAGATAACCACACTCAAGGTCTGCATCCGCTGGCACCTCGATCGGGCATTGGGATGGTTCTACATACGGTAATTCTCTCTCAGCAGATGCAACCAACGGGTTTGATACCAGACTTAAAATGAGGACAGCCAAAAACATCCCGGTTGTCAAACTTACTCGCTTTAGCATCACAAAACCTCCTTGTTTTAATTGCTTTTGTGCTTTTTGAAGACTTGCTTCGATCCATTTTCAGGCAATATCAGATGCTGGCACATTTTTAGTATACAATTTCACAACCGAAAAATAAACGTTCTTAAGGATGAGTTGGGAGTGATTTTTGGCTGGTAATGCTCAGTATCACTGCTTTCAAAGAAAATTTCGTAACAAAAAAGCCCTGCGAGGTGCAGGGCTTGTCTTGAAATTGTCGCCAAATCGAATTTTAGTAAACCGGCAGAGAGTGATCAACCTCTTCTGCCCAGGCGTTAATCCCGCCCTTGAGGTTTTTTACTTTGCGGAACCCGGCACCGACCAGCAGTTCCAACGCCCTGGTGGAACGCGTCCCACTCTTGCAGAACAAAACCATTTCCTCAGCGCTGTCCAAATGGGAGAGTTTCCCAGCTAACTGTCCTAAGGGGATCAGTTCAGCACCCTCAATGGCGGAAATCCTCAATTCGTGCGGTTCGCGCACGTCGATCAACCTGGGTGGATTGGCGCTCTTGAGTTCCTCAGCTAATTCCTTCGCCGAAATATCCCAATCTGCTCCGGCAGAGCCTTCATCGTGGTCGTGCATCGGCATGCCGCAGAATGCCTCGTAATCGATCAGCTCGGTAATCTCAGGCTCTGGGCTGCACACCTTGCAGTTCGGATTTTTGCGCAGGTTGATGAAATCAAAGCTCATGTCTAACGCATTGTAGAGCAGCATTTTCCCCTTTAGAGAAGTGCCAATACCCAATAAAAGCTTGATTGCTTCGGTGGCCTGAAGAGTTCCGACGGTCCCGGGGAGAACGCCTAACACCCCGCCTTCGGCACAGGAAGGCACCAGACCCGGTGGAGGTGGTTCCGGGAAGATACAGCGGTAGCAAGGACCATCCTCTGCATCAAAAACGCTCACCTGTCCATCAAACCGGAAGATTGAGCCATACACATTTGGAATCCCTAACATCACGCACACATCGTTGACCAAGTACCGGGTGGGGAAATTATCCGTCCCATCAATAATCAGATCATATCCCTTCGCAATCTCCATGGCATTGTCGGATGTGAACACCTCGTTATAGGTTGAGATTTCGATATCCGGGTTGATGTCCCACAAACGCTGCTTCGCAGAATCCACTTTCAGGATGCCCAGGGTGGACGAGCCGTGGATCACCTGGCGCTGCAAATTGGAATAGTCGACCACATCGTAATCAACCAGCCCTAACCGTCCGACACCAGCCGCAGCCAAATACATGGCCACCGGGGAGCCCAATCCGCCCGTCCCGATGATCAGGATCGAGGACTGTTTGAGCTTTTTTTGTCCATCCAGGCCAACCTCCGGAATCAGCAGGTGCCTGGAATAGCGTTTGATCTCTTCGTGAGAAAGTTCTGTTTGTTTATCCATCGTGGTTAAAGCCATATTAGCCTCATTTCAATGATTTGTATAGATAGCCGAGTCAAATTTCAATCCATGCCGGAGGTTGTGGCATGAACTTCAACCGAATCTTTTCCCTCATGATTGACGAATCGAAGGTTAGAAACCTGCTCAAGCTGATCGAGTAATTTCTCAGCCAGCGCCACCCCGTGGTTGACACGCCTGGGTCTGCCCATTGGGTCGATCACAAAGGTTGTCGGCACGCTGAGTACACCCCAGCTTTCGGCTAAATCCTGCCGCTCGACCACATCCACCTCAATGATCTGAACCTGACCATCCGTCAGGGAGGAGACTTTTTCCAAAGCCGGGCGCTGTGTGGTCTTGCATGGGACACATCCCTCCATCGTAAAATAGAGGATG
>JARROY010000065.1:0-14270 GCA_037383445.1 Anaerolineales bacterium
CGCTGCCGTCTACGGTCAACCCTGCATATACCGCAGAAAAAAACATGATCGTCACCGGGTTTGAAAGGGTGAGCACAAGAATGGAGATCACTGCACCTAACGCAGTTGGTGGTTTCTTCGCAGGTGTAGAAGACTCTTGGAGAGAAATTCCCGAAGAGCGAAAAGAACGAATTCCGATCATTATTAAAACAAGACCGCCAGCCAGACCAAGCAACCGCTGTCCAGAAATAAGCAAATCGTTAAGGACTTTCAACCCCAGGGCACCTACCAGTCCATAGGTGGCATCCGCTAAGGCGACCCCAAAACCCGATGCCACCCCAATCCGCCAGCCATACTTGAGCGTACGCTGGATGCAGATGATTGCAATCGGTCCCAAGGTGGCGGCAGCCGTAAAACCGATCATAAAACTTTGAGTGATCAAACGCATTGTTTCTGGCATTTGGATAAAAAAATCCCAGGGACAACGATATCATCCCTGGGATCGTTGTGGTTTTTACGATTTTATTATGCTTTGTGGTTCAGCGCTGCGTGGGCGGCTGCCAAGCGGGCAATCGGCACGCGGAACGGGGAACAGCTCACATAGTTCAAGCCGATCAGGTGGCACCACTCAATCGAGTTGGGATCACCGCCATGCTCGCCGCAGATCCCGCACTCCAAATCCAGCCGGGCACTGCGGCCTTTTTCTACCGTAAGCTTCATCAGCTGCCCGACGCCATCCCGGTCGATCGTCTGGAAGGGGTTTTGGGGGAGGATACCATCTTCCACATACTTGACCAAGAAGTTGCGCTCGGCATCATCACGGCTGTAGCCGAAGGTAAATTGGGTCAGGTCGTTGGTACCGAAGGAGAAGAATTCTGCCACCCCGGCAACCTGATCTGCGGTCAGTCCAGCTCGTGGAATCTCGATCATCGTCCCAAACTTGTATTCGAAGCTAACACCCTTCTCTTCCATCACGGCTTTGGCTATTTCCTGCAATTTCGGCTGGATCAGCTTAAGCTCGTTGACATGGCCGGTCAGCGGGATCATCACTTCTGGCTTAGGTTCAAAACCGCGCAGTTTTACGTCTGCGGCAGCCTCAAAGATCGCCCGCACCTGCATGACAACGATTTCCGGCATCATCACGCTTAGACGGATGCCGCGCAGGCCCATCATCGGGTTGCTTTCATGCATCGCCTGGACACTCGCCAGCAGGTCTTCTTTATCGGCATCCGGCTGGCCTTTTAGCCGGTTCTCAATCACCTGCTCCAACAGTTCATGCTCATCTGGCATAAACTCGTGCAGCGGCGGGTCGATGAGGCGGATGATGACCGGTAAACCCGTCATGGCCTCGAACAGACCATCAAAGTCCTCACGCTGGAATGGCAGCAGCTCATCGAGAGCTTTTGTGCGCTCCTCTGAGCTGTCTGCCAGGATCATGCTCTGCACAATCGGCAGGCGCTCCGGCTCAAAGAACATGTGCTCGGTACGGCATAAACCAATTCCCTTGGCGCCGTAGCTGCGGGCCCGGCGTGCATCTTCCGGATAATCGGCATTCGCCCAAACCTGCAAACCGCGGGTTGGCCAGCCTTCCGGAGCTTTGCGGATACCAGGTGTGGCAGCTAACTCATCTGCCCAATCCAACAAGGTCAGGAGGTCAGTTTGCTCTTCCAAGGAAGGCGTTATCGAATCAATTTTTCCAAGAAATACCTCACCACTGGTGCCGTCAACAGAGATGAAATCTCCTTCTTTTACAACAATTTCCCCAGCCGTAAGCTGGCGTTTTTCCAGATCAATTCGAACAGCAGAAGCCCCTACCACACAGGGGATACCGAATTGTCGGGCCACCACAGCCGCGTGGGAGGTGGCACCGCCTTCACTGGTCAGAATTCCCTTTGAGGCGAGCATGCCGTGGACATCATCGGGTTTGGTGAACGGGCGCACCATAATCACATCTTGCCCCTCTTCTTTGGCCTTGGCTTCGGCGGTGTCGGCATCAAAGTAAACCCGCCCTACCGCGGCTCCTGGAGAGGCGTTCACGCCGGTCGCAAACATTTTGCCAGCGGCATCTGCCTCGCGCTTTGCTTCTAAGATGAACTGCGGATGGAGCAAGGTATCGACCTGCTCGGGTTTTATCCGCCGGACTGCTTCCTCTTTACTGATCAAACCTTCGTTTACAAAATCAACGGCGATGGTCACTGCAGCTTTGGCAGTACGTTTGCCATCGCGGGTCTGCAGCATCCACAGCTTTCCTCTTTCAACGGTAAACTCCACATCCTGCATCTCACGGTAGTGCTTCTCAAGTTTTTCGCACACATCCAGGAAATCTGCATAAGCTTCTGGCAGTTCCTCTTTCATTTCATGGATATCGGCCGCATTCCGGATACCGGCCACAACATCTTCACCCTGGGCATTCATCAAATATTCGCCCCAAACTTTGGGCTCGCCAGTAGATGGGTTGCGGGTAAACGCCACACCTGTACCGGAGTTTTCCATATTGCCAAATACCATAGTGACAATGTTTACACCTGTCCCCAGGTCATGGGCAATCCCGGCTGCATTGCGGTAATCGATGGCGCGTTTCCCATTCCAGGATCTGAAAACAGCTTCGGTAGCCAGTCTCAACTGATCATACGGGTCCTGTGGAAAATCAAAACCTTTCTCCTTCTTGATCACTTTTTTGTATTCTTCAGTTAAGGCTTTCCAATCGTCGGCATTCATCTCAGTATCGAGCTTGTAGCCTTTTTCCGCCTTATATTTTTCAAACGGGTGTTCAAATTCTTCATCATCGATATTCAGTACGACGGATCCAAACATTTGCACCAGTCGGCGGTAGGCATCGTAAACAAAGCGGGCATCCCCGGTTAGTTCCACCATGCGGGCTGCCGTTTCATCGTTCAGACCGATATTCAAAACAGTGTCCATCATGCCAGGCATCGAGAATACCGCCCCAGACCGGCAGGAAACCAGCAGCGGGTTGTTCGGGTCACCGAATTTCTTTCCAGTTAGCTTCTCGACCTCACCCATGGCTTCTAGTTCTTGTTCCCACATCCCTTCAGGGAATTCCTGTCCCGCTTCTAAATATGCATTACAGGCTTTGGTGCTCACCGTAAATCCGGGCGGAACAGGCACGCCGATGCGTGTCATTTCACCAAGGTTGGCACCCTTACCCCCGAGCAGAGATCGTACACCTGCCCAAGAGCCGGCATCTTCTTCTGCTTGATCAACTTCCTTGAATAAATAAACCCATTGTTCAGTCATTACTTAAAACCTCCAAAATCTTAAAAAATTGCATATGTGCATTGTTTTTATCTGCAAATCCTACCAATTTTACCGCAAATCTTGTGGAATGCAGGAGATTAACCCATTCCGCGCCCGTTTTGCGAACCAAATCAACACCTAAACCTGAAAAAAAGTTAAACAGAAAATCCGACAGTCCGCTTCACCTAGCCTAGAACCGCCCCAGTCTAAATAACTTGATTTTATCCCAAGTGTGGTTTATACTCCCTAGGCAATCGGGGCGTAGCGCAGTCCGGTCAGCGCACCGCGTTTGGGACGCGGGGGTCGGAGGTTCAAATCCTCTCGCCCCGACAGCAAAATAATACCATCCACCAAGGATGGTATTATTTTTTTCTGGGACCCGCAGATGATGCGGAAAGAATATTACTATGCCGTTTTCCAGACCCCAACAGAAATCATAAGCATTAAACACACCAAATATCCTGTAAGTTAATTGTAGTACTGAATTCGCTCCGCGAAGAAAGAAGTGAGCAGTGGAGATAAGCGATAAGACAAGATGAACTTGATTCCGATTAAACTTCTGTCCTATTAACATCTTTGCAGGGTCCGGGACAGCGCTGTACCCTGCATTTAGATTCACCAAAACAAGAGTACCCTGGCCATCACCAGATCAGTTCACAACTGGAACGCTCTCGAACCCCTAGCATAAAGACCAATCCAATCCCCAGGTTTTCCACTTTTTAACTGCCCCAAATCCCAAGAATAAATTTGGAGTGGGTCATGTTTTTTTGGCCAAATCCATTAAAACATTGTGAATATTTTCATTAATCTTCGATTTTTTGACTCCCCTTCCAATATCTTGTATAATGTATATGACAGGGCGTTCCGAGAAACCCGAATGACCCTTTTCAAAGTGACCCGATCCGACAGCGGAGAAGTAGGCAAGCCCAAAACTACAGCAATGTAGTTTAGATGCCGAAAGACTGCTGAAAGTAGGGAAAGTTCTTTACAAGCAAAATCTTGCAAAAGATGGAGCAAGTAAAGAAACCAATCAAAAAGGTTCATCAGATTTTTTTGAGAGGATTTGAAAGGGAACAGGTTGAGTTACTTAGAACCCCTGTCACTTTTTAATTTTACCTAAAGGGGGGAGATAAACAATCTTCTAACCTATCCATTATGCAGGACATCCGCTTTCAGCAGCCCCACAAATGGCATATTGCGATACTTTTCGCGGTAATCCAAACCGTAGCCAACGATATAGTAATCGGGAATATCAAAACCTTTATAGCGCAGAGGAAGATCTATCAGACGACGTTTTTCCTTATTGAACAGGGCACATACTTCTAAACTGGCAGGTTTCCGTGTTTTGAGTGTTCGGAGCAGGTAGTTGAGTGTTAAACCGGTATCAATAATATCCTCAACAAATAGCACATGCCGGTCGGTGATTGAGATTTCCAAATCTTTTACCAGGCGGACAAAACCCATATTGCGAGAATCAGGCGAATAATTCGTCACCGACATAAAATCCACTTCAAGAGGGATGCGAATTGCGCGCATCAAATCGGAGATAAAAAATATAACCCCCCGCAGCACGCCAACCAGCAGCAGTGATTTTCCCTCATAATCATTTGATATTTGAGCCCCCAATTCAGAGACGCGGGTCTGAATCTGTTCTGGCGTAAAGAGAATTTTATCAATATCCTGCATACTATCAGGATTTACGCCATACTCTGACTCGGTCATTATTGACTGGATCCCTTTGAGTTGTTATTGCTATTCTGCGGTTTCGACCCTTCTATGGCAGAAGCCTCATCCAATAGTCCATATTTAAGCATCAGGTTTCTTATTTCCCGGCGTTTGAAGAGCTTAATATTGATCTCTGGATAAAGTTCCTGCAACCGTTTGAGCTTCCGGTTCTTGTGTGAAGACAGCTGTGGACGCAAGGTGGTGAGTTCAACATACAGGTCTTGCTCAGGCAGATAGAAATCTGGCGCAAATGCTTCGGTAACGTTTCCATCCTCTCCCCATTCCAACGGGAAGGTGCGCGGTTCATATTCCCATGGAATCCCGTAGAAATCGAGAATCTGGGCAAATGTCTCTTCAGCGGGGTGGACGAATATTGTCGTCTGGTCTGTTTTGGTCATTGGGGGAACTCCTGTGAGCGGGGAAGAGATGAAATTTTATCAACAGCTGCACACACCACCTCAGCAGAGGTTTTTAAATCAATTCTGCCGGTATTGATAATCAGATGGTAGAGGGTGGGATCTTCCCAATCGATATGATAAAAAATCTTTAGATAATCCGCCCGGTAGCGGTCGCTGTCATGAATCTGGGCGGCGGCGGCTTGGGGAGATATTTTATGCGCTTCTACAATTCGCTGGATACGTGTTTCTAATGGAGCCATTACCCGTAAGTGTAAAACCTGCGGATGATTCTGCAATATCGCTTGGCCTGCCCTCCCAACAATGACCACATTCCCCTTTTCGGCCAATTCCCCCACAATGCTTTCAACGGCCTCTAAGTATGCCTGCTGCTGAGTCTCATCCGGTTCGATGCCCAGCAGTCCAAGTTCATCTATGGTTGCCAAAGCCATATCGGGAGAACTGACCAAGCGCGCCGCTCGGTTGATCAAGTCACGTTGCACAAGATGATACTCTAGCCTTGAGGCAATGAGACGACCCAAGGTTGTACCCAGACTGCCTAATTGTCTTGATATGGTGATGACTGCCATACAACCACTCTTGCACTATATTGGATGTAAAATCAATACTTTATTGTACATTAAGACCCGGAAGAAGACTTCAGGATTTTTAGTCGAAATCCCCCCTACCTGATCGCTTGAGGATAAAAATATAGGCTAAATTCGGTCTAACACCAGCAGAGTGAGGTCGTCGTATTGTGGTTCATCTTCCACAAATTGATCAATCTCCCCGATGATTTTCTCCACAGTAGCCTCTTCCTGCAAAAAACTTTCTAGCAGCCGCTCGCTGGTGTACAGCTCTCCCCCAGGATTCTTGCCATCTTCAAGCCCATCGGAATAAATAAACAATCGATCACCAGAATTTAGCTGTATTTGTTCTGCTTCGAATTCTTGCCCTTCAAAGATTCCCAAGGCAGGGCCCGTGCGTGGTATCAACTTATAGCCTGATGACTGCAACAACAAAGGTGGATTATGACCTGCATTGATATATGTCAGCGTGCCGTCCAAAGGATCAAGGATGCTTATAAATAGAGTCACGAATAAGGCCATTTCATGCGTCGTGCACACATAATCGTTCGTATGTACAACAGCCCGGATCAATTTATTTACAGGATCATCAATCTGCATCACATTGCTGAGCGAGGATCGCAGCAGACTGCGGTACAAGGCCATATACAGGGCAGAACCCACTCCCTTATCTGCGACATCTCCCAACAGCACCACCAATTTACCATCCGGCAGTTCAAAAACATCGTAAAAATCACCGGCAACTTCACGAGCCGGGCGGAAAAACGCGTTCAAAACCCAGCCGTCTCGTTCTGGAAGATGATCGGGCAAAAAACCCGTTTGAATCTGATGTCCAATTTCAAGCTCTTTTTCTAAGCTGCGCAAATAGGACTGCTCGAGATCCCTCAAGGTCTTTTTCTCAAGAGCAGAACTGATCCTGGCCCGCAGAAGAACCTCATCAAATGGTTTGGGCAAGTAATCTTCTGCCCCAAGTTCTATACCGCGCACGATGCTATCCATATCGCTCATGGCAGAGATCACAATTACCGGGATATGGCGGTTAGTCTCATGGTCTTTTAATCGCGAGAGGACCTCAAATCCATCCATCCCCGGCATCATAATATCTAACAGGACCAAATCTGGCTTTTCATCCTCAACTACCTGGAGTGCCTCGAAACCGTTAGATGCGGAAAGCGATTGATAACCGAGGTCATCCAGTTCCTGCTCTAAATAATCCACGTTATAGGGTTCATCATCAACAATCAAAATCCGGTGATTATTTTCCACTATGCCCCCAAAAACTCTTCAAGCTTGCTTAACAAGAGAATATCATCTACTGGTTTGGTGAGGTAATCATCGCAGCCAGCAGCCAAGGCCTTTTCTCTATCTCCATTCATCGCATGGGCAGAGAGGCCGATGACCGGAATTCTTTGAGTGGCAGCACTCGACTTGATCTTTTTAGTAGCTTCCCAGCCATCCATCACTGGCAAAGACATATCCATCAAAATCAAATCCGGAAGATGCTCTTCGGCCATCTCAATTCCCGAGGCACCATCCCTGGCGGCAACGATTTCAAAATCATCCTCTAATAATTGGATGAGAAGGTCAAGATTCAAATCGACATCTTCTACAATCAAAATTTTCTTCATCTATTTCTCGCCTCACTCAAATCATAGTTCGAATTGTTTCACTAATTTCATTTAGCAGATCTTCTCCAGAAATACCTTGTTTTTGGATTACCTGCCCGACAGAGCGCTTAAGTACATTTTTTTCTCGCTCTTCCAGCAACTTGGCCGTCAAAACAATGATCGGTATTCCCCCCATCGTTGGGTCCTGTTTTATCTGCTCAATAAACCCAAAACCATCTAAACGCGGCATCATTAAATCCAGTAAAATCGCATCCGGCTTATTGGTCTTGAGTTTTTCCAGGGCATCGATCCCGTCCGCTGCCCCTTCAACCACATAATGCTTCCCTTCCAGCAGTTGGGAAACCATGTCCAACACATTAGGATCATCATCCACGACTAACAATCGTTTTACCGGTCTCTCTCCGTCATGATCTTTCAGTTTTTCGAGAGACCGAAGGATTTCATCTTCTTGTAAAGGTTTTATCAGATAATCTTCCGCGCCCAACCGGTAGCCAAGCGCTTTTTGATCGACGATCGAGATCAGAATCACTGGAATCAGCTTCGTAGTAGGATTAGCCTTTAAATCATGAAGAACCTGCCAGACATCTTTTTTCGGCATCATGATATCCAGTGTGATGACAAAAGGATTTAATTCACGAGCTAGAGACAAACCTTCTTCGCCATCCCTTGCCACCGCAACTTGATACCCGGCAGATTCCAGGGTTTCCCGCATCAAGTAGATGGCATCTTCATTGTCATCAATCACCAAAATCAAGGGAGTGGTGCTGGAATCTGCTTGCTGGAACTCTTCAAAGATGTTCTCGAGCGCATCTGGTGGGATTCCAATCCCGGTATCCACCACATCGATCATGATCTGGTCGTTTTTTGCAGCCACCTTTACTCTGATCTCTCCTTTGTGTGTGAATTTAGCCGCATTGCTGATCAGGTTAATCACAACCTGCTTGATCTTTTCAATATCAGAATTAACCATCGGTAAATCATCAGGAATATCTGTAATCAGTTCTACAGCGCCCTGCCGCACCAAAGGTTGTGTGGTGACTGCCACCAAGTTAATCAGCGATTTCAAATCAAAATTGGAGGTATGGACTTCCATTCGGCCAGCTTCAATTTTGGAGATATCCAAAACTGTATTGATCAAGCCTAGCAGATGTTCTGCACTTACCAGCACTTTATCCAAATTCTCCAGCTGTTTTTCCGGGAGCACTTTTTCGCCCTTACGCTTCACAATTCGGGTGAAACCGATAATCGCATTCAGGGGTGTGCGGAGTTCGTGGCTCATATTCGCCAGGAAGGCACTCTTGGCATGATTGGCTTCTTCTGCATCCCGCCGGGCTTTCTCTAATTCAGAGACATCGTTGTAAATGGCTATATACCCGCTCAACTCACCTTCAATATGAACCGGCATGGCATTGATACCCACATCAATGAGATGGCCATCTTTATGAGTTCGTTTGGTATTCACTTGCATTTTGCCGATATCCACCAGGAATTTTTCAGTATAGTACTCTGCCTCTTCCCGCACATCTTCATGTTTGGCAACCAGGGCATCAATATTTTTCCCAATCGCTTCCTCAGCAGTATAGCCGAACAAACTTACGGCTGCAGGGCTCCATCCGGTGACATTGCCATCCAAGTCTATCGTAACAATTGCCACGGGCGCACTAGAAATCAGCATTTCGAAATATTCTTTCTGGCGCTCAACTTCTTTGAACAAATTGGCATTCGTAATCGCAATCGCGGCCTGTCGTGCAAGCCCAACTGCAAAGTTCAAGTCCGAATCAACAAAACGGCCATTAATGATTTTGTCACGCCAGATCGATAGTGTGCCTATCACCGAATCTGATATCGTCAGCGGCGAAATGATAAGGGCATTTGAATCTGCCTGTCCGGTCCCAGGGACGAGTTTTAAGCGAGTATCTTCCAAAGGCTGATTGATAATTTCAGCCCTCCCCGTCTGCGCTACATCGCCCGTAATCCCTTCACCGAATTGTATTTTATGGTTCATGTACTGATCAGAATAATCACCAAGCGCAACCACTGGCAGCAGGTCTCCCTGATCATCCAGGAGGCGAATAGCTACACTCTTCCCCTGGAGTAAATTCAAAGCCCTTTCCCCAATTCGTTCTAAAACACTCTGCAAATCGAGGTCGCTGGAAATTTCCCTTCCGACACTTTCCAAGGTGGACATCTGCTCGGCATGATGTTCAGTTTCAAGATACAATCGAGCGCTTTCGATAGCAATCGCAGTCTGGCGGGCAACACTGACCAGGAAATCAAGCTCTTCCTCAGAAAACAGACCAATCGAATGCTTACGCCACACATTGATTAAACCGATCACCTTTCCACCTGAAATCAGCGGAGCGGACATCAATCCTTCTGGTTCCTCTTCAAATTCTGGCGTACCAGGGACAGTGATCGTGTAAGGATGGTCCTTTGGGTAGTTGACAAGTTCGGCAATCCCAGTTTGGACGACATGCCCGCTAATGCCATCACCAATGGAAATTGGGCTGGCCATGATCTCGTTGACATATTCTCCTAAAACAACTCTGGGGACAATTTTTTCATCAATGTCATCTACCAGGTATAAGGCAATATCCCCAACCTTCAATAGACGCTTTGCCCGCTCAGCAATTTTTTGAAGAGTTGAATCAAGATCGTGGGTGCTGGCAATATCACTGCCTATCTCAGCCAAGGTCGCCATCTCTTCTGCCCGCTGTTCAATTTCCTTGTAGAGTTGGGCATTATGGATCGCAGCGCCGATATTAGCGGCAATCGTAGAGAGCAGTTTTGCATCCCTATCTTCATACATGTTGGTCCACTGGGTACTTTGAACGCTGATCACTCCAGTCACATCTTTGCCGACAGAAATTGGCACGCCCAGATACGATTTCGCTTTAACTCCAATCCGTTTTTGGGTTTTACTCCACTCTTCATCCTGGTTGATCAACAGCGGTTCACCAGATTTTATTACCCGGCTGGTCAGACCTTCACCAAATCTGATTTTCTCAATCTCTTCCCCATAACTGAACGGGAATTCAATGTATCCGGTGTTTTTTTCCAGCAAGGCCAAATAGGCAATATCTGCATTAAATATTTTCTGCACCTGGTTTCCAATCAATTCGATCAGGGCATCTAATTCCAACTCGGAAGAAAGCGCCATGCTGACTGTATTCACGGTCTGAAGTTCATCCGCCTGCTGCATGGATTCCGCCAACAGCCGCCGAGTTTCCTCGAAAAGACGGACGTTTTCTATCGCAATCGCCGCTTGATTGGCAAATGTGCTTAGCAAATCGATTTGGTTTTTGGAAAACTCCTGCACCTTGTTGCGGCGGGCCACAATTGCCCCGATGGCTAGATCCTCTCGGATGAGCGGCGTGATGATTACAGAGCGGTGTTTCAATCGAGTTTGTAGGTCCACGCTGATTGGGTATTCCTCGGCAGAAATATTTCCGGCATCGATGTGAATTGTGCGTTTCTCTATAATAGACCTTCCAGTCAGCAAACCTGGGTCTAAGGGCAGGGTTTCTGAAGCCCTCAAAGCCGGCAGCGGTCCAAAGTGAGCGATTTCCACGATCTGGTCATCAACCGCCCGGTAGATTTGTACATCATCCGCTTCACAGAGTGTAGCCGCATGCTCTGCCACGGCTTGCAGCACCGGCTGGATCTCTCCCGGGGAATTTGAGATGATGTTTAATATTTCACTGATCGCAGTTTGCCTTTCCAGTGCTTCTAAGATTTCTGTGTTGCTGCTTTGCAGTTCATCAAATAGGCGGGCATTCTCCAAGGCAACGCTCATGCTGCTAGCCAAAGTCTCCAACAAGCGCACATCCGATTCTGAGAAAGCATGCTCACGATCCATGTTTTGCAGTGAGATGATCCCTCGGACTTGATTACCAATTTTATACGGTATCCAGACCCCCGATTTAGTTAATTCCTCCCCACCGAAGGTTACCATGCCAAATTCTTTGTGCCGTTCGGCCATATTATCGTTAATCACGATTTTTTCACCCGTTTGGATGATACGATCAGTCAAGCCGGTGAATGGAATTGGCTCTGGATATACTCTTTCACCTCTTTGGAAACCATAATAAATGGTTCCGGTCCTGGTTTCGTAATCTAAGGTTCCAATCACTAAACTTTGGGCGTCAAAAATATCGCGGATCTTATCCCCGACAGCATCGTAAATTCCCTGCAGGTCCAGTTGAGCGGCCAGCGCTTCCTGAACGCTATTGATCACTGCCAGTTCAGCGTTGCGTTCTTCCGTCTCTTTGAGCAGATGTTTGGTCTCGTCGAACAAACGGGCATTCTCGATGACTGCGCCCATATTGGCTGCCAGGGTGGAGAGTAAGCGCAGATCCCGATCATCATAGGCATAAGGCTTATAGCTTTGAACCGCCACCCCACCAATTAATTTATCGCCAATAATAATCGGGACACCCATCCAGCTTTCGATCCGTTTTTCTGTCGCCCGATCGGCTTCCGTCTCGACAGTGCCATGTGCAACCAGTTCTTCCGCCGTATTCAGCACCAGGGGCTGACGAGTTTTAAAGATGATCCCAGCCAGACCTTCACCAAGAGGGAAGGATTCCTCCTCAAAATATTCACCTAAAGAATAGCTGTATGGGAGTTCGGTAATTCCCTTTTCTTCATTGATAAAACCAATCGCGACCATCTCCGCAGAAAATATCTGCTGGACTTTATCCCCCACAATTTTTACCACGGTGTTGACATCCAGGTTTTGCGACATTGCCTCGCTGACGCTGTTGACAATCGCTAATTCAGCATTGCGCTGGGTGGTTTCATCAAATAGACGTGCATTCTCCAACGCGATTCCCATGCTCCTGGCCAAAGTCTCAACCAATCGAATCGTGGACTCACTGAAAGCATACTCCCGCTGAGTATCTTGCAGAGAAATGGCAGTATTGATCTTATCGCCCGTTTTCAAAGGGATAGTGACGACTGAAAGCGGCATTTCGCCTACAGGCAAGGTATGATTGTATTGTTTAAGCCGCTCTGCTACACCATCGTTATGGACGATCGTTTTTCCCTTTTCCAGATCAGGCAGCATCATTTCGGTTAAGGGTGAGAATGGGCGCTCAATAATCTCAAAACGCTCACCTTTCTCACGGATGTATTCGTAACGGATCTTTTTGGTTTCTTTATTCCAAGTGTTGATCACCACGATCTCTGAATCGGTAATCTCACTGATCTTATCGCCTACCAAGTCGTAGATGGCCTGCATATCAAGCTTAGACGCCAACCCTTCCTGTACACTGTTGATGACAGCCAGTTCAGCATTGCGTTCCTCAGTCTCTTTGAGCAGATTCTGAGTCTCCTCAAATAAGCGTGCATTCTGAATGGCTGTACCCATATTTGAAGCAATCGTTTCCAGCAGGCGTACCATGGACTCGGGATAGGCATTAGCACTGGTAAAGTCTTGCAGGGTAATTCCACCGATCAATTCACCGCTGGAAAGGAAAGGGATCATAACAACAGATTGGGGGACATCATTGCCAAAGGTCAGGTTAGAACCCAGCTTTTCCCACATTTTTTCAGTAACATCGTTCAATACGAGGGGTTTTCCCTGCTTGGCAAAACGGAGGTTAAAATCATTAAAAGGGGTAGGATCTGGGTAGACACGCTCACCGTTTCTATAAACATACTCGGAGGTGAGCAAGTTTGTCTTTTTATCATATAACCCAATCCCAATATTCTCAGATTTGATGGCTGTTCGAATTTTATCGCCAACTAAATCTATCAAAGATTGGAGATCAAGTTCCTGGGAAAGCGCCTGGCTGATAGAGTTAATAATGGCCAGTTCTTCATTGCGTTCCTCGGTTTCATTCAATAATCGCTGGGTCTCATCAAATAAGCGCGCATTTTCCAGCGCAACGCCCATGCTGGAAGCCACGGTGGTCAGCAGACGGATATCCGAGTCACTGAAAGCATGTTCACGCTCAAAGTCTTCAACAACAATCGATCCAAGCACGCGGTCGCTGCCAATTATTGAAACATTGATATTAGATTTGGCAGTATCCGTTCCCGGTACGGTCCCCGCTTGCGCTACTTCTTCAGAGGTATTCCTCACATCCGGCTCACGTCTCGAGGTGATAACTTCCCAACCTATCACACTTGGTGCCGGTGAGATTGAAAGACGATCGCCATGTTCATATTCATAAAGATAATGAACCAGTTTTTGATCATAATCGTACCAGCGGATACCGATATCGTCTGTTTTCAGCACCTCACGCAGTTTATCACCGACAAGATCAACGATCGTCTGGAACTCCATTTCAGCAGCTACGCCTTCCTGAATGCTGTTGATAACAGCCAGTTCACTATTGCGTTCCTCGGTCTCTTTGAGCAGGCGCTGCGTCTCGTCGAACAGGCGGGCATTTTCCAACGCTACACTCATTGAATTTGCCAACGTTGCCAAAAGCCGTAAATCAGAATCTAGAAATGCATTCTCTCTATCAATATGCTGGATACTGATAACACCTTTAACCTCCCCACCCACGATCATAGGTGCACCCATCCAGGATTTGGCAGCTTCCCCAACAACGACTGGATTGTCAAATTTCTTAGCTGCCTCCTCCAAATCCTGATTGATCAAGAGTGGCTCTCCAGATTCAACAATATGTTTCCTGAACCCTCTCCAAAGCCAGGGTTCAACTTCAAATCTTTTACCTTTTTCGATC
>JARROY010000066.1:0-11702 GCA_037383445.1 Anaerolineales bacterium
GCCTACTGCTTTCGCCCAATACACTGAACGGTATAAAAAAGTCTCTTGGACGCATGTTAAGGACTTCTACGTCCAATGGACCAGCATACCAGCGGACGGGATGACTATTATCCATGAAGGTGGATACTTAATATTATATTCTTAATTGAAACAAATGCGATGATATTTATATTGGGTGACAGATTTTTAGCAAATTCAATGATCGTTTGTCAATGACTTGTGATTTTGTTTTTCGAGTTAATAGGGTACACGAACCGCCCAGGATCGATCCTGAGCGGTTTTCGCTATGATTTAGTTAAACGCTAGGCAAAAGTTAACCAGATTTTCAATTGCAGGAACATCAGCCTTTTAGCGGTTAATCAAAAGGCAACCATTTTTGATCGCTTTGACTGCTTTCTACAACCTTTTCTATGAATTTTACGCCGCGGGCTCCATCATAGACGGTAGGGAAGTCCAATTCTAATTCAGTTGGTTCACGGCCTTCCAATTTCCCACGGATGGTGTCCGTTATATTCATGAAAATATTTCCAAACGCTTCAAAAAAGGCTTCGGGGTGGCCAGCGGGTAGATGGGTAGCCCGTTCTGCAGTTTTTCCAATGTAACTATTACCGCGCTTATAGACCTGCATCGGTCCAGCTGGATCTTTGAAGTAAATCCAGTTGGGATGCTCCTGATGCCACTCTAATCCGCCTTTGGTACCGTAGACTCGAATATTAATGCCGTTCTCTTCACCTGACGAAATCTGTGAACACCAAAGCACACCGCGCGCTCCGTTCTTGAAGCGCAGTAACATGTTTGCGTCGTCATCCAGAAGGCGTCCGGGTACAAAGGTGGTAATATCAGCACACAAAGCCTCAATTTCCAAACCGGTGATATAGCTAACCAAATTCTCACAATGGGAGCCAATATCGCCTACAGCCCCGGCAATTCCGGAGCGTTTGGGATCGGTGCGCCATTCAGCTTGCTTCGATCCTTGGTCTTCCAACTTATTCAATAACCAACCTTGGGGATATTCTACTACTACCCGTTGGATCTCGCCTATCCGACCTGTGCGTACCCAATCGCGGGCTTCTTTGACCATTGGATACCCGGTGTAATTGTAGGTGACGCCAAACACAACCTGGTGCTTCTTGACCGCCCCAACCAGCTGTTGAGCCTGCTCACTGGAGTGGACCATCGGCTTATCCAGGACTACATTAAAGCCAGCTTCCACAAAGGCTAATGCAGGGGCAAAATGCATGTGGTTGGGGGTAACAATGTTGACAAAATCGATTCGCTCGCCAACTGGTAAAGCGCTCTCTTTATCAAGCATTTCTTGCCAAGAACCGTAATTACGGTCTTCAGCAATGAGCAAATCCAGGCCAGAGGCTATGGCTTTTTCAGGAGTGCTTGAAAATGCGCCAGCCACCAACTCGGTTAGACCATCGGAGATGGCTGCCCGGCGGTGTACTGCGCCAATAAATGCATCACGTCCCCCGCCGACCTGCCCAAATTTTAATTTTCGATTTAGCACGGTCATTTTCCTTTCCATACCTACTTGTCTGATGAAAAAGCAGCATCGAAGGCCAATGTTGAAGGCGCGAAATCGGTCCTTTGAATGAATGCCAGTGCGTCAGGCGCGCCCCAATCACGATTCATACCACTATCTTCCCATTCCACAGAGAGCGGACCGGCGTAACCAATACTATTTAGTGCCCGGAACATCGCTTCAAAATCAACACTACCGTGGCCAGGAGAAACAAAATTCCAGCCGCGCCGGCCATCGCCAAAGTCAAGATGAGAGCCAAGAATGCTGCGTCGGCCATTACCCACCAGCACTTTTGCATCTTTGACATGAACGTGGTAAATACGGTCAGCAAATTCTTCAATGAAGGCTGCCGAATCAAGGAATTGATGCACTAGGTGGCTCGGGTCAAAGTTGATCCCAAATGCGGGACGCCTGTTTACGGCCGCCAGGGTTTTTTCGGTGGTCACGAAATCGTAGGCTATTTCGCCGGGATGCACTTCAAGCCCGTATTTAACATCTACTTCGTCAAACACATCCAGAATAGGATTCCAACGATCGGCAAACTCGCGATATCCGGCTTCAATCTGCTCAAAATTGTTTGGAGGAAAAGAGTAGAGCATGTGCCAGATGGGCGAGCCGGAAAAGCCGGTCACCATTTTGACGCCAAAAGCAGCCGCAGCGCGAGCTGTGTTTTTGACCTCTTCGGCGCAGCGCTGGCGCACGCTTTCAGAATCCCCATCTCCCCATAACCGTGCAGGCAAAATGCCTTTGTGGCGCTCGTCGATGGGGTCGCAAACGCCTTGCCCAACCAAGTGCGTGCCGATCGCCCAGCATTTCAGCCCATATTTTTCCAATATGTCTCGTTTTTCTCCAAGGTAACTATCGCTTTCCAGGGCTTTGTCCACTTCAAAGTGATCGCCCCAGCAAGCTAATTCAAGACCATCATAGCCCCACTCGCTTACTTTTTGAGCCAGAGTCTCTAACGGCAAGTCAGCCCATTGGCCGGTGAACAATGTGATAGGTCGGGTCATCGATCTTCCGATTCCAAGTGAGGTCCGGTAATTGTTCCTAGCCCTCTGTTGTGTGTTTTTGTTTAGCGTTTTGAAATACCTTATAAATCGTGGTGGCAATAGAATCGGCGGAATCTCCTAACTGAACATTACCTACTGCTCCGGCCTCTCTGGCCCGGCGAACCAGACTATCTTCTGTAAATTTTGAGAGGGTGATAATTTGGATATGGGGTTGTTGTTGGTGAATTTTCTGAATGGTTGATATGCAATCATTTTCAAGCATCACCAATTCTATAAGCACCACATCCGGGCAGATTTGCTGGCAATGGGTTATTGCCTCAGCAGCGCTAGATGATGTACCTACATGTTCAATGTCGGGATGGATGGTTAATGCCGTGGTTAGCCCAGTCGTAAGACGGTGGGGGGTTTTAACAATCAGAACCCGGATTGGGTTTTTCATAGAACTATCCATACATTAGCCATTGGTCTTCCTAACGGGAGTCCTCATAGGTTATGTTAAACTTATAGAGGTAAAGCCTGTGGAGCATTGGCGACCCCGCGTCTCTGTGTCGTAATTACAATGCTTTCTCTGAACGAAAGAATGCAACAGGAATTTGTAATAACAGTATATGTTTTAATTGGAGAGATATGCATCCCTCAGGTGAACTAACTTAGGAGGGGGTAACTTGGACTAATCTACTTGGACTATTTGGTGCAAAGTGATTTGGTGGTGTGAAATTCTTCACTTTCGTAATTTAAACTACCCAAGAATTTTGGAGGTTAGTCAGCATAATGTTTGTAAGTCTGATCAACGAGCTTCTGGGCTGCTGTACGGAAAACTTCTTCGCTAGGCCTTGAATAATAATTGCCATCGCCAGGTTTTTGCGGAGTGGCTTTCAATGTGCCGGCTACGTAATCAATGTATGCCCGTGCAATCAGAGTTCCTGCCATGTAAACTGCTTTTTCCAGTAAATTTTCGATAGTGTCGCCTCTATATACAGGGAATTCCTGGTTGTAGATAATCGGGCCTGTATCAAGCTTTGCATCGACGAAATGGGTGCAGCAGCCGGAAGGGTGATCGTGATAAACGGCCCATACTACAGGGAAAACACCCCTAACAAGGGGGAGCAGCCCGGGATGGGTATTGATGCATCCGTCTTTGGCTATCGTGAATATATGCGGTCTAATAATGTTGCAATTTCCAAGAGCGATGAGATCTGGCTCGATTTCTTCAAGCGCTTTTTGGCATTCTTCTCCATTGT
Organism: Anaerolineales bacterium; assembly: GCA_037383445.1. GTDB lineage: Bacteria > Chloroflexota > Anaerolineae > Anaerolineales > UBA11579 > UBA11579. Next base: position 3,780 of record JARROY010000066.1, read on the forward strand.
GCGAGCTCACCTCAAGACGCCGGATCCCGTATTCTTTGGACATTTCTTCCACTGTTGGTGGGATAACTTCCATCACATCTTCATAGTATTTTCTCCGCTCTATGCCAGGAACAGTGGCTTCTTCGACAATGATACTTGGCTTGCACCCAGCCTTGATCAACTCGGCGATCATTGCCCGGCCCATGGGATGCTCTTTTATCAGCAAAAATGCTAGATTGACTTCTTTTTTCATGTTTTTCCTCCGATACTAGTTGCGTTATGGATAAGCACTGATGTCTATGTTGGGGCGGCGGTACTCTTTAGCCGCAAATATGTTGAAACAGCCTCTACGGGCAGATTGCTTTGGGAAGCGGCTAAAGAAAACGGGAGATAACTTGCGAGTTCTGACCTTTGAAAAGTTGCATGAAGACGAATCATAAAAGCCCTTTATATCAACAACTTCCACCAATATATTGTCTCATGGGATATTAAATCTCAGTAATAGTCCACTTGGACTAGCCCAGCTTTCCCCCTACCAAGTTAGTTCAACTGAGTGATTATTTTTTATCTATCCCAACGGTATAGTTAAACCTAAGTGGCAGAAAGGGCGTTATTGCATCCGCCCTGTCAATTAGTTCACACCCTGTAAATCTGACTATTTATGGAAAGAGAAGGAGATCAAAATGAGCAAACGTTTTCTAAAGCTTTTTGCCCTGTTGGTGTTAATAGCATTATTAGCTACCGCATGTAAAAGTGCAGCAACCCCTAACCAGGAAGAACCTGCTGCTAATAACAATACTATGGTCGAAGAGCCAGTTGCTGAAGAACCTACGGACGAGAAGGCAGACTTAATCATCATCTGGTTTGCATGGCAACCGTGCGAGGCTTTGGGCGAGTTGAGCGCTCAGTATGAGGGCGCCAATGTTACTGTCAATTGCGTGCCTTTTGCAGAATGGTACCCCACCACCTTTACTGACTTTGCAGCAAAAGGTGGAGCTGATTTAGCCGTTATGGACAGTCAGTGGATTGGTGAAGCAGTTACCGGCGGGCACGTTCTGGAGCTTACCGATTTTATGGCACAGAACATTGAGACAGATGACTTTGTTCAATCGGCCATGAAAGCTTATGGTGAGTATCCACCAGAATCTCAACGCTACTATGGTGTAGCCCTTGAAGGTGATACACAGATGTTGGTTTATCGCAAAGATCTCTTTGAAGCGGCTGGTTTTGAGCCACCCCAAACGTGGACCGAACTGCTTTCACAGGCCCAGTACTTTAAAGACGGCGATGCGATTGAAAACGGCTTTGCAACTCACTGGTGTGGTGATGTGGGTTGCTATGACACAATGGCAACCGCTTGGAACGAAATAGCCTGGAGCTTTGGTGGTGAACTATGGGACCCCAATACCTACCAGATTGAAGGCGTTTTTAACAGCCCAGAAAACCTGGCTGCCACAGAGTTTGCCGCAGAACTCTTTAAAACAGGTCCAGTAGGTTCTGCAAACTTTAACTTTGATGAAACTGTAGGTGCTGTTTGCAGTGGCACCACGGCTATGGCAACCATATGGTTTGGATTTGGTGCAGCTTTCATAGATCCCACAGGTTGCGCTGAATCAGCAAACTTAGGTTTCGCTGTTGTTCCAGGCGAGGTAAAGCATGTCCTCAGCTTGGGAGGAATGGGTATTAGCGTCAGTGCATATAGCAAGTATCCTCAAGCCTCCATGGACTTTATCGCGTGGCTTGAAAGTGAGGATATTCAATTAGAATGGGCTAAGCTGGGTGGATTTTCTGCTCGCAAGTCTGTTTTAGCCAGTGATACCTTTAAAAATGCAACTCCATACAACCCAACCTTTGCTGAGAGTTATCTTCTGGTTCAGGACTTCTGGAATTTACCCGAGTATGCAGCTTTGCTAGAACCCCAAATGAAATACCTTGGATTAGCTGTTTCAGGCCAGATGGATCCCCAGGAAGCACTCGATCAAATTGCAGCTGAGCAGCAGGAGATTATCGACGAAGCTTATCCAGACGGTCCATCGAAGTAAGAAGTACCACAATAATTGGCTGAATTTCATTTGTTACTCCAATAAATGAAATTTAGCCTTTTGGATCATTGGGAACAAAGTATTGTTATTCTGGGGGTAGTAGCAGCACTGCCACGCTGTTACTATCCCCTCAACAGCACGAGTTTAAAATGGAGAAGTTGTATGGTCAATAGCGGCCTTCCAAAAAACAATCAACTTGACAGCGATCCTTCCAGTTCCAAACCACTACAGGTGCGGTTTCGTTGGTTAACGGATAGACGCATGTCGTTTTTATTCTTATCCCCGACTATGCTTTTACTTTTAATTATTGCTATTTTTCCTTTGATATGGTCACTGAGGTTAAGTTTCACCGATTGGTCAGTTATCGGCGATGCTGGTAATGCTCCTGAGCCAATTGGTTTTCACGGTTATGGCGTAGCTCTGGGTATGGGTGAAACCAGCACCGAGAAGCGAGCGGGTGTAGAAGTAGCCGAACGTTTTGCCATAACTGGACAATTTGTTCTACCAACCGTTCTTATCGAGATGGTCTTCGGTTTTGGATTGGCAATGTTGCTAAACCGAAAATTTAAGAATCGCGGACTGGTGATGACTATCATGCTTATTCCAATGATGTTGACGCCAGTGATCGTGGCCCTTTACTGGAAATATATGCTCCGAACCGATATCGGGGTTGTTAACTATATTATTCATAATATATTTGGGGGGCCTCAAATCGATTGGCTCAATCAAATCAATATTGCCATCTGGGCGTTAGTCCTTGCCGACGTGTGGATGTGGACGCCGTTTATCATGTTGATTTCTTTGGCTGGTCTATCTGCAGTCCCAAAATATTTGTACGAAGCCGCTGATGTTGACCAGGCTTCGGCTTGGTTTAAGTTTCGGCATATTACTTTACCTTTGATCACACCTCTGCTGCTCATCGGTGTGCTGTTTAGAACGATGGACGCGTATCGCCTGTTTGATCAGGCGAAGGTTTTAACCGGCGGCGGACCAGGCAGTTCTACTGAGATAATGTCGTTTTATTTATATCAGGTCGCTTTCAAACACTTTGAAACAGGGCAGGCTTCGGCCATTGGTTACATTATGCTGATTGTTATTATTGCCCTGGCCAGTCTTCTCATTCGGAAGATTAACGAAATTGCGGATGAAGGTTAATCGAGATTTGGGCGATTATTAATTTTGGACTTGCGGTTGGACAAAATTGCTAAACGCCGATCTTCAGTTCCATAATGGCAGGAGAACAAGAATGTCACTAAATACCCAAGAAACACATGGTTCTAACCAGACCAAAGTCATTTACTACGTGAAAGAGTTCTTTTATTGGTCTGTCTTGATTGTTGTATTCGCTTTCTCGATCTTTCCGTTATATTGGATGTTTAATACCTCACTCAAACCCCGAGCTGATGTAGAAAAGACACCACCTACTTTTATCCCTTTTGTCGATTATCAACCCACACTTGATAACTACGTCGATGTCTTTTTCAAGGACAGGGCTGGGGCTGGTTTTGCTGAGGTTGATCAAGATGCTGATCGAACAATCAGTGAGTTCCCAAAGGCGCTCGCCAACAGCATTTTCATTACGATTACCACAACTGTTTTGGCCGTGTTGATGGGGACACTGGCTGCCTATGCCTTTTCCCGTTTCCGGGTGAAGGGCCAGGGGGATTTGCTCTTTTTCATTTTGAGCACGCGGATGTTGCCGCCAGTTGTCGTTCTGATTCCTATATTCCTAATGTTCAATCAACCCGGCGAACTGATAAATAACGTTTTACAAAATATTCCCATTTCATTTATTCAAGCTTTTGGAGAAAGTATCCGGGATTTCAGTCTCCGCAACAGCTACACTGGCATCATCCTGCTATATATCACATTTGGTTTGCCTTTTGTGGTCTGGATGATGAAGGGCTTTTTTGACGAAATCCCCAAAGAATACGAAGAAGCGGCCATGATGGACGGATACTCCCGACTTGAAGCAATCTGGAAAATTGTTCTGCCTGAAGCTTTCCCGGCAATGTTAGCCACTTCTGTTTTTGTAGTGATTACCGCCTGGAATGAGTTTATCTTTGTTCTTCTGTTAAATCGTGACAATGCGACCACGGTTCCTCCATTTCTATATTCAATTCTTGGATATGGCCAAGTGGAGTGGGGCCGGACGGCTGCAACCTCGGTTCTTTTTCTGATCCCCATCATTGTTTTCACTTTTGTGGCCCGTAACCATTTATTGCGCGGGGTAACTTTTGGGGCGGTGCGTCGGTAAAGGGTGTAACTATGGCTGAAGTAAAAATCAAGAATATATCAAAACGCTTTTCTCCCAATAGTCCCCTGGCAGTGAACAATTTAAACCTGGACATTGCTGACGGAGAATTTTTAGTATTACTCGGTCCTTCTGGTTGTGGCAAAACTACTACCCTGCGTTGTGTTGCTGGTCTGGAAACCCAGACAGCGGGGGATATCTATATTGGCGACCGTCTGGTCAACGGTTTACCAGTGGGCGAAAGGGACATTGCCTTTGTCTTCCAGTTTTACGCTCTATACCCTCACCTGAGCGCTTATGACAATATTGCTTTTCCGCTGCGTGCCCAGAAATTACAAAAGGATGAGGTGGATAAACGAGTTCAGCAAGTAGCAAAACAGTTGCGTATTGAAAATATACTCAATCGCCGTCCTTCCAGCTTACCAAGCGGTGAACAACAGCGGATCGCCCTTGGCCGGGCAATCATTCGCCGTCCCCAAGTCTTTTTAATGGACGAACCCTTAACTAACCTGGATGCTGCCTTGCGAACCGATATGCGTGTCGAATTAAAACTTTTACAGGAAAACCTGGCAACCACTATGGTTTATGTCACTCATGATCAAATTGAGGCTATGTCTATGGCCGACCGCATTGCTGTTATGGATCAAGGTGTCTTGCAACAAGTTAATACCCCTCTGGAAATTTATAATCATCCGTCGACGCTTTTTGTGGCCGGGTTTATTGGGACGCCCCCCATGAATCTCATCGATTGCCACTTGAATGGCTCCAATACCCTCTCAGATGAAAAGGGCGATTTCAAGTTGTCCGGGTCTCTGATCGAAAAATTGAAATCCAAAATCCAGGACCCTGAGAAACCTCTTATAGTTGGAGTTCGCTCTGAAGATGTTTTCATTGATACCGCTGATGGACCTAGCGAGGTGCGGGGTGAAATTGTTGCCCGCGAATCATTAGGTGATGAAACAATATATGCGGTTGAGATCGGTGAATACATCATCAGGGTCAAAACAGATCCCACCCTGGTTCTCAATACTGGCACCAATGTTGGCCTGAATTTTGCCCGCGACCGAATCCATATATTTGATGCAAAAAGCAAAGAAGCCATCAAACTATAAAACTATAAAACGGATTAATTATGTCTCATTTAAAATTAGAAAATATCACCAAACGATTTGGTTCTTTAGTCGCCCTCAACAAAATAAACATTGAGGTTCAAGACCAGGAATTTATGGTTTTACTCGGTCCCACGGGGGCAGGAAAAACCACTACCCTGCGATGCGTTGCTGGCCTTGAGCACCCCGAAGAAGGCTTGGTTCATATGGATGGAGAGATCATTAACCATGTTTCTCCTTCTGAACGAGACATGGCACTTGTGTTTCAAAACTACGCCCTTTATCCACGCAAAACAGTTTTTCAAAATATTGCATTTCCTTTGGAAGCCCGCAAATACACTAAAGCTCAAATGGAAAGTGCCGTTCAACGCGTCACTCAGCTTCTGCGCATCAACCACCTGCATGACCGCCTGCCCGCACAACTCTCAGGTGGAGAACAGCAGCGAGTGGCTCTGGCCAGGGCGATGGTTCGTCAGCCCCGACTGTTTTTGATGGATGAGCCTTTGACCAACTTGGATTTTAAATTACGCACACAAATGCGAAGCGAGTTGAAACGCATCCAGCAAGAAATGGCTGCTACCTTTTTCTATGTTACCAATGATCAGATCGAAGCCTTATCCTTGGGGGACCGAATTGCTGTACTGCATAAAGGCGAATTACAGCAAACAGGCCCACCCCAAGAAGTTTATGAGAATCCAACCAATCTCTTTGTCGCCGGATTCATTGGCAGCACTCCAATGAATTTCTTGGATTGTTCATACGATTCCAATAGTAACATGCTGGTAGGGAAAGAGGGTGATTGGCGCTTATCGCCAAAAGAGGGTATAGGCCAGGCAATTGTGGCAAATGGAAATACCAATCGTTTGGTTTTTGGGATCAGGCCGGAGGATATCACCATCAGCACATCCGAAGATGGAGACCTGACTGGAGAAGTATACATCGCTGAACCCTTGGGCGACCGAATTATTTACGATATTCGGCTTGGACAATATAATATAAAAATAAAAACAACACCTACCACGATGATAGATCTGGATCATCAAATCAAGCTAAATGTCAATATTAAGCGAACGCACATCTTCGATAAAGTCAGCTCAAAAGCTATCCGAGTTTAGAAAGGGCGCATGATGCTAGAAAAAAATTACAAAATAGCAGAAAAATTCATTGTGGTAATTATAATATTAGGCATTATTGCTATGTTCCAACCCTGGTTCAAAAATATTATTGAACTGTTTCAACCCCTGTTCCCCGAGGTTAAGCTAGCCCGAACATATACCAATGAGGTTGCCCCCGTTATTTTGCGATATGGCTTTTACGCTACTTTTCTTGGTACGGTGGCTTTTAATGTTATCTCACATTACAGTGTAGAAGATCTTCAGAGGGCGATTGAAGAAAAAGGGAAGCTCCTGACAACGCTTTTTGTTGCCCTCCCGGTGGTTTACTTCCTCATCATCATAACCCACCTGGCATGGGGCTACTAAAATGCTGCGCTGTTGGGAGTGGTAAACTTTATATGCGTGATTGCCATCTGGGGTTGGAAAGGTTGGGGGATGATTGGATTAGGGTTATCAGCCCTGTCTGATTTGGGTCTTGCCCTTTCTGGTAATGATTCGATGATTACTACCGTGATAATTTTTGGAGAAAGCTATGAAACCCTTTTTGCCATGCATCGTTTTGAAGAAGCCGGGTATGAACCGGTCATTGCTGCGCCCAGCAAACGCCGCCTAAATCTGGTTATGCATGATTTTGAGCCGGGGTGGGACACCTACAAGGAAAGCCCTGGCTACAAAGTGGAATCCGACATCTCATTTGACCAGGTGAATGTAGATGACTACACAGCAATATTACTTATCGGTGGACGAGCGCCTGAATATCTGCGCCACAATGAAACATTAATCTCAATTGTCAAAGAATTTCATGCAAAAGATAAGTGGATATTCTCAGTTTGTCATGGGATCCAAATTCTCATTGCTGCAGATTTGGCAGATGGCAGGAATTTAACATGCTATGAAAATGTTCGCTTTGAGTTGGAAGCCAAGGGTGGAATTTTCATCACCGAGGAAGCAGTGCGAGACGACAAATTTGTGTCAGCCCAAACCTGGCAGTCTCATCCTGAGCTTTATCGAGAAATCTTTAAATGTCTCGAAAAGGAGGAAGAGAAGCTTACAGTTTAGAGTAAATTTGCGTGGCAATGGTTGGCAGACCTTCGGTCTATCTGCCTATGAAGGAAAACCCATAAAATTTAACACTTTCTAACCTCGGGGCGAAAGGTTCTACGAATCTGTCATTTTTGAAGACCGCGCAGCACAAGCAGACTATGATGGGATGCTCGCGGTCTATACGTGGTGGTTTTTCTTTTGATAATACGCAATCTATCAATCAAAACCCATGATTTGGTTCTGTTCATATTGGTCATTTTCATATCAAGAGTCTTTGGAAGAACAATACCATGGATCGTTTATTGCCAGGAATTTGAGAAATCGATAGAACTTGGTGAATCATCCAACCCAAGAAAAACGGAGGAACCAATGGCTGAACG
>JARROY010000067.1:0-8282 GCA_037383445.1 Anaerolineales bacterium
TATTTCTCTTCTGGTTTTAGGAGAATCTTGAATTTTTCGGTAAAGTAGGACAAAGTCCAAGAAAATTGCTTGGCACCTAAAGTATTTGCTCCATGTTGACGATACAGGATGGTAGGGAGGTCGATTTTTCTGATTTTTCCCATAGAGCTGGCAATCAATGCCAGCCACCAATCATGCATCATTGCTTTTGGGGGGATTGGACCACAAAGATCTACCAGGGATCGATTAATAACCGCAGCACAACCGGTTACTATATTTTGAACGAGCAAATTAGCAAAGGAATCTCGATTGGGATTTACGCCGATATAGTTCCAAAGGGACTGGTTGATAGTTTCGAGCCTTTCATCGACGACGAGCAGATCTGAATGGACCAGGATAGGGAGGTTGGGAGAAAATTCTTGCTCTAAATCCCGAATTGCTCCCAAAAGAACCGATATTTTTTCTGGAAGCCAAACGTCATCTTGGTCTGAAAGAAGTACATAAGGCGCAGTGGAGCGGGAAAGAAGTTTAGAAAAGTTTTGAATTGGACCCGAGGCTTTATCATCAGTGTTTGGGAGCAGGATGATTTTATCGGGGTATTGGTTTTTATACTGGTCGATAATCTTCAAAGTTGTGTCTGTTGAGCCATCATCGCGAATCAGGATCCTAAGATTTTGGTGGGTTTGATGGAGAATGGATTCCAATTGCTCGGACAAATATTTTTCCCCATTGTAGGTTGCCATCAACACTTCAACAAAGCTATCGTCCATCATTTATTCGACTTCCCTGAGTGCTTCAGTGAGAGAGTCTTTCCAGTTTGGCAGTTCAAGGTTGAAGGTGTCTTCAAATTTGCGGCAATCTAAACCTGAAAAGGTGGGACGTTGAGCGGCGGTATTGAATTCTGTGCTTTTTGCTCTTTGGATTTGTTTGGTTGTGTGTTCAGATGTTTTAGGATCCAGTTCCAGAATAGCTTTAGCCCAATCGTAGCGAGAAACAGCCCCTTTTCCTACTAAATTATAGATTCCTAAATGTTCCTGGAAGTAGTCAGGCCATTGACTTTCTGCCTTGTGAATTACCTTGACGGTTTTTTGGGCAACCATGTTTGCCCATGTGGGATTGCTGGTCTGATCATCTACAATGCGCAATGTTTCGTGTTTTCTTGCCCAGGCTAAGACACTTTTTACAAAGCTTGGGTGAGTTGTGCTGTATACCCAGCTCAGGCGAAAGATTAAATAATTCACACCAGATTGAATTACTTGCTGATCCCCAAGCAATTTGCTTGCTCCATAAACATTGATCGGGTTGGGCTGGTCGTCTTCCTGGTAAAGTTGATTCTTTTTGCCATCAAAAACGTAATCTGTGGAATAATGAATTAAGCCTGCACCGAGTTTTTTTGCTGCTTTGGCAATTACCCCAACCGCGATCCCATTGATATTGTTGGCTTTGTCCACTTCTTCCTCCGCCTGGTCAACAGCCGTGTAGGCGGCAGCATTGACAATGAGAGAGGGATTGATGGTTAGAATAATATCTCGTAATGAATCGGGTTGGTTGAAATCAACTTCGGGGTAATCGAGCGCTTCGAGGTCATAGCGAGCTAAATAATTCACTAGCACTGAACCCAGTTGTCCGTTTTTTCCAAATAATAAGACTTTCTTTGACTGCATGTTCAATTCAATATTCCTTGATCTAGCCCTGCTGCTGAAGACTGAAGATTAAACCAATCTATATGAAATTCGTTTACGTTCAATTAACAACGGGCATTTGCTTTAATTGTATGCTGACCTTTTTGGTCGTTTGTCGTGCTTCGATCGGTATTCTTTTGACACAAAAAATTTTAATGCACTCACGATATGGTGGAATAAAAATAATACATTCTTGTGACTGGTTCTTTGGCCATCATGAATGACACGAATCGTTTTAATAACACCGATGGTTAGATTCATATTTCTAGCCCTGACACAAAAATCTACATCTTCGAAATAAAGCCTATACCTTGGATTAAATCCACCGACCTTCTTAAAGATTTGGGATGGCATCAGCAAGAACATGGCAGCGATCCAATCTGGGTAAGAGATTATCGGTAGTGAGTCATAATCATAATGCGATTTTATTAAGTTTAAAAACCTTAGAATAATCTCTACCGGGTTAGGTATTGGACGAAAAGAATCCTGGATTTCCTGATTTGTATTTACTATTAATGGTGCGATGATGTCTATCTGGTGTGTTTCCATTGCGGTGAACAACCCTGAGAACACCTCGTCTTCAAAGATTATATCCGGGTTGAGGATACAAAAATAATCCGAGTCCTGGCAAAATTTATCAAAAATTAGATTGATGTTTCTGGACAAGCCCAATGAGCTCTGATTTTTCAGATAGGTGAGTTTAAACTCAAAATGGCTGAAATCAATTTTGGGATGATCAGGAACATTTTCTAGGATAACGACTTGGAAGTCAATTTCAGGTTTATGGGAGCTTAGAGTGTTAAGTAACCTTTCAACCAGAGAAATTTGCCCGTGACTGACAATAGCAATGGTAAGGGACGGGGCATCTTTAGGGCTCATGGGGTTTATTTAATATACTCGAGATGATCCGCTTGAGGTATTTTTTGTAATGATTATCTCCCATTTGTTCAACCAAAATTTGAAGCTCTTCAAGGGAAATAAATCCGCGGCGGTAAGCGATTTCCTCCAAGCATGAGACCATCATTCCCTGGCGTTCTTCGATGGCCTGGACAAATTGAGCCGCTTGAAGCAGGGCGGTCGGCTGACCGGCATCCAACCAGGCAACCCCGCGTCCCATTAATCCAACTTTTAGTTTGCCAGTATTCAAATACATGCGGTTCAGGTCCGTGATTTCAAGTTCGCCACGTGAAGAGGGGGTTAAGCTCTCGGCATATTCAACGACCTTGTTGTCGTAAAAATATAATCCCGGAACCGCATAATTGGACTTTGGTGATTCCGGTTTTTCCTCGAGACTTTTGGCGATGAAATTTTCATCGAATTCGACAACACCGTAACGCTCAGGATCATTCACCTCATAGGCGAAAATTTGAGCACCGTCCACCAATTCGGATGCCGCCACAAGGTCTTTGGGTAAATCGTGTCCAAAAAAGATATTGTCGCCGAGGATCAGGCATACAGGATCCTGTCCAATAAATTCTTTTCCCAATATAAATGCTTCTGCTAAACCGCGCGGTTCAGGCTGCTGTGTATATGAGAAATTAATTCCCCACTGTTGACCCGATCCTAATAATCTTTGAAATGAGGGCAACTGCACAGGATCGGATATCACCAAAATATCCCGGATGTTTGCCAACATCAACATTGAGAGAGGGTAGTAAATCATTGGTTTATCATAAACTGGCAAAAGCTGTTTGCTGATTGCCATGGTTAATGGATATAACCGAGTACCGTATCCACCTGCTAGAATAATTCCCTTCATGCTTGAATGCCCTTTTTATCTTTTGCCATAATTTTGATCCATCCAGTCTGCAAAAACAGGCTGGCTGCGAATCTTATCTACCCAGCTCAAATTATTTAGATACCAGTCAACAGTTTTTTGCAACCCAGTGGCAAGGTTCTCTTCAGGCTGCCATCCCAGTTTGGTTTGAATTTGAGCAGTATCCATTGCGTACCGGCGGTCATGACCAGGACGGTCATTTACGAAGGTAATCAAGTTTTCGTGCGGATAATAGGGTGAGTTTGGAATTCGATCGTCCAATATTTCGCAGATGTGTTTGATCAGTTCCAGGTTTGTGGGCTGGTTGTTGCCCCCAACGTTGTAGGTCTCGCCATTTTTACCCTGGGTGATTACTTGATAGATTGCCTTACAGTGATCTTCTACATAGAGCCAGTCTCGAATTTGTTGTCCGTCACCGTAGACAGGGATTGGTAACCCTTGCAAACAGTTGAAGATAATTACTGGGATTAATTTTTCAGGGTACTGATAGGGACCATAATTATTTGAGCAATTTGTGATTGTTATCGGAAGTCCATAGGTGTGAAAATATGCTCTTACCAGATGATCGCTGCTTGCTTTTGACGCTGAATATGGAGATCGAGGATCGTAAGGATTGGCTTCGCTAAATGGGGGTTCATCTGGGTTCAAAGAGCCATACACCTCATCGGTCGAGACGTGATGAAATCTTTTCCCATCATAATTGCTGTCCCAATGTGATTTTGCCGCTTCAAGGAGGACAAAGGTACCCAAAATATTGGTTTCGATGAAGGCGGATGGTCCCAGGATTGAGCGATCTACATGAGTTTCGGCGGCAAAGTGGACAACCGTATCTATCTCGTACTGAGAAAATAAGCTGTTCACGATCTGCTGGTCTCGAATATCTCCTTGAATAAAATGATGGTTTGTATGATTTGGAAGATCTTCCAGGTTGGCTTTGTTCCCTGCATAAGTTAATAAATCTAAATTGATTATATTTATGCTGGTATTGGCCGCGAGTACATGGCGAACAAAATTTGACCCGATAAATCCTGCACCACCTGTTACTAAGAGATTTCTCATTGGATTACTTCCTAATTACCTAAATATTTCCGCATCAGTAAAATTTGTGCCGTGTGAATCTTTTTCGGAAATAATTAAGTCATAGTCTTCGATTATCGGCCAATCGATATTGAGGATGGGATCATTCCAGCTGATGGTTCTTTCCCATTCCGGGGCATAGATATCCGAAATTTTATAGAGGAATTCTGCCCAGTCTGACAGGACGTAAAAACCATGTGCAAATCCGGGAGGGACCCAAAGCTGTTTTCGGTTGTCTTCCGAAAGAATTTCTCCGACATACTGGCCGAAATAAGGAGAGTTTTGACGAATATCCACGGCAACGTCATAAACCTCTCCTTTAATCACACTGACCAATTTTCCTTGAGGGAATTTTATTTGATAATGCAATCCTCTTAATACCCCTTTTTTGGAGCCGGAATGATTGTCTTGAATGAAATTCAAGTCTATCCCGGCTTGTTTATATTTTTCAAGATTATAGGCTTCCATAAAGAAACCACGAGAATCAGTGATTAATTTCGGCTCGATTACCAGAACATCTGGGATTTTTGTTGGGATTACCTTCATTTGATATGGATATCCTTCTGTGTGGTGTTCTGCACCCGTTGAATTTTACCAGATGGGAACTTTATTATAAAGATTCCTGCCTATTCTAAAGGATGTTGATGATTTAGGGTGATTTGAAGTTGATGAGTGCGGGGTGGTCTCGATACACCCCAGAAATGCACTTGGGGCACTCGACCACCTAGGTGTTGATTTTATTCGTTTTTTTAGTTTACCCACGGAAATCATCCCTCCTGCCTGTACAAAAGAAATTGGTTGATTTATCCTAAGATTGCTGGAGTTAGGCTATAATACTATTGCTTTAAGGACTGGATAGAAATCCCCATTAAGAGAAATTTATTTTATGGTAAAAGATCCTCGCATTGAAACCTGGAGTTTCAAAAAGTATCAAGACCCAGCTATTTTAATTTGCTCAGGTCTGCTGATCCTTGCTGGTTTGGGTGCAATTATCAACCCTACACTCATTTCTTTTCTGGTTTTGTTTGCGGCAATATTGGTGTGGGGAATAATCCTGTATTTCTTTCGTGATCCCTCACGGGAGGTGATCAAAGAGATGGGCTTGGTGGTTAGTCCTTGTGATGGGGAAGTGGTGTCGATAGAAACCCTTGAAGAGAAGACTTACCTGGAAGCAAAAACGCTCCGAATCAGCGTGTTTTTATCCTTGTTTGATGTTCATGTCCAGCGAATTCCATTAGCGGGGAAGGTGAGTCTGATTGAGCATAAACCGGGAAAATACCTTCAAGCATTTAGACAGGAAGCCTCTGACGTAAACGAATATATTGCTATGGTAATCGAGAGCGAGTATGGAAATATTTTAGTGAAACAGATTGCCGGGATCTTGGCTCGACGATGTATCAATTATGCGCATAGAGGTGATGAAGTGGAGACCGGGCAGCGATTTGGGCACATCAAGTTCGGTTCGCGAGTGGATCTTTTCCTTCCACGAAGTGCGGAGATCAAAATTAAAGTTGGTGATAAAATTTATGGTGGCCTGACCCCGGTTGCCAAATTAAATGATGATGATGAATAGAGATAATCTGAAGTTTCTTGTCCCAAATGGGATCACCTTCCTGTCGCTTTTGAGTGGATTTGCGGCGATCATATCGGCAGTCGAAGGAAATATAATTCTGGGTGCAATCTTAATCTTCCTGAGTTATTGGTTGGATATGCTGGATGGTTTTTTTGCGCGGAAATTAAATGCGCAAAGCGAGTTTGGTTTGCAGTTGGATTCCTTAGCAGATATTGTCAGTTTAGGAGTCGCCCCAGCGGTTTTGGTGTTCCAACACCTTCGAAATCACGGAGCTTCCATGCTGATGGCACTACCCATCGTGATCCTTTTTGTTCTGGCAGGTGCATTTCGATTGGCGCGTTTCAATTTACTGCCTCCTAAAACTGCTCGCAGTAAAGATTCAATTGGGTTAGCCATTACCCAGGCTGGCGGGACCCTGGCATTGGCGGTATTGGCAGACAGCGTCTACCCAACTCGTTTTCTTTCTTCTCTAGTTTATATACCATTGATTCTCTTATTGGCTGGTTTGATGGTGAGCACGATTCCGTTTCCACCATCTTCATGGTTTTTTAGCAGGCAAAGGTTTGGACGGCCATTATTGATTCTTCTGCTTTTAATGCTTGTGATCCTGCCAACCTTTAGAACTTGGTTTGTTTTTTATCTCGTGTATATCTTGATCTCAACGGGAAGAGCGTTGATCACGCGTTTTATGCCCAGGTTTTCTTTATGATGGGTAATTCCAAAGGAGATAGTTTCAAAGACAAATTGAATGGGGGAGGATTATATTGGCTTTCACAGATCATTCTTAAAACAGCCAAAATTTCTATTAACAATAAAAAATACATTACCACAGCACTTGATGTTGATCGACCAGTTATCTTTACCGGATGGCACGGAATAACCATGATGGCGGTTCCTCTCGTCCAATATTGTTATACTGACTTTTCACGCTTTGTGATCATTATGCCGGATGACTGGCGCGGTAAGGCTCTTCGAATTTGGGCTGAAAAAGTGAAGGCAACACCATTTCCTATGAATTTAGAAGGCGATAATACGATGGGAATGGCACGGTCCTTAGCACGTCTTATGAAGAAAGTTTCGGAAGGTATGAATTTATACATCAACCCAGACGGACCGGATGGTCCTGCCCATGTGGTCAAACCTGGAATTGTGTTTATTGCACGAAAAACCAAGGCGATCATTGTTCCCATTGGGGCTTATTGCCGGTCGGCGTATATCGTTCCTCGCTGGGACCGGTATAGCGTTCCGTACCCATTCAGCAAGATTTCATATCATATCGGTGAGCCAATAGAAAGTTTGCCGGAAGATGCAAGTGAAGCTGAACAACTCATCACGAATACTTTGAATCGGGTCACTCTCCAGGCGGCGGCTGATTATTATGAACGGGGGTAAGGAATAAAATTTTCCGACTTCTGCCACATATTAGATCAATTGTGCAGGTAGATTCAAACCGTTTAATTTAACATTAGGTGGCACAGGGCTAAAAATTAACGCCCCAATAATTGGACTGCAGAGTCTTATATGAGTTCAGATTAGTAAAGACAAGCCAGATATTGACAAGTTCGGCAACCTCTGGCTTGATTTGTTTAATTATCACTTACCCCAATATTGCTTATGTGGGGTGCTTTACGGGTAAATTTTAATATTTCGGATGTCGTTTCAACATTCTTATTTGCGTGTTCGACGAGTGGAAACATCAAAAATCACTGCGGCAGCCAACACGATGGCACGGACGATATATTGGTAAGAAATATCGATCCCCATTAAGTTCATCCCGCTGGTGAGGGATGTCATCACCAATGCCCCGATCAACGAGCCCATCACATTCCCCACACCACCTGCCGCAGATACGCCACCAACAAACGCCGCTGCAATTGCATCGAGTTCAAAAAGGGTTCCGGCTGTGGTCGTGGCAGACTGGAGGCGGGATGCAAACAAAATACCTGATAGTGCAGCGAGCATTCCCATAGAAGCGAATACCACATGGGTGATTTTTTTAACACTAATACCGCTCAGTTCAGCCGCTTCTGGATTTCCGCCAACGGCATAAATGTGCCTGCCCAATACAGTCTTAGTGGTTACAAAATGATATATAAGAACCACGATTAATATCACCACTGCAGTCCAGGAAAGGCCCCGATAACCAGCTAAGATCCAGGCAATTCCGCCGATCAAGACGGATACGAAAACCAGT
>JARROY010000068.1:0-13986 GCA_037383445.1 Anaerolineales bacterium
GGTTCGAGATTGGGTTGAAAAATAGCGGCGGTCGTGGGGGTTCATGAAACCTAGGTAATCCTGAACATCCAAGGCTGCATAAACGATTTTTTACCTAAAACTCTCCGGGCTGATGTACAATGGGGAGTAAGATGAACATTATTCTGACCCATGAACAGGCTGACTTTGATGCGATTGCATCTTTGCTGGGGGCGCATCTGCTCGACGAGCGGGCGGTGCCGGTCTTGCCGCGCCGGCTTAACCGCAATGTGCGCGCTTTCCTGACCCTGTATGGTTTAGAACTGCCCTTCGTAGAGCAAGCAGACCTGCCTAAAAAGAAGATCAGCACCATCACACTGGTAGATACCCAATCGCTGGTGACGGTCAAAGGGATGGATGGCCAGACCCAGATTATTGTCATCGATCACCATGACCGTCGGCCAGACCTGCCAAAATCCTGGCACGTGACTACCGATGAGATCGGAGCTACAACCACCCTGATGGTGGAAGGCTTGCAGAAGCGAGGGGTGCATCTATCGGTTGCCCAGGCGACGTTAATGCTCATCGGCATCTATGAAGATACCGGTAAGCTGACCTATTCCCGCAAAAACGCGGAGGCCCGCACATCACGCGGGGTCGTGCGGGAATAAGTCAGCTTACCGGTATCTTCATAGATGCCGATGAGCATTAACGTCGCCTGGGCAACCGATAGATGCACCCCTCGCTTTTGCAAGCCTTCCACCATCAGGGTGGTGCTGGTGGATACCTCCTCCGGCACCCAGTTGATTGCCCGTTCGAACACAGACCAGGTCAATGTCGGCGAGATTGCGAAATATTTTGGCGGTGGGGGGCACCCGCGCGCCGCGGCGGCTCTGGTGCGCGACTCTCGCGCCGGTGAAGTCCACGCTCAATTAAATGATATCCTGCCAGATTATGTGCACCCGGCGATCAAGGTGGCTGAGATCATGTCGCGTTTGCCGCAGGTCCTGGCCCCGGATACCCCGGTGAAAGAAGCTGCCGAGCATATGCAGCGTTATGGCTATGAGGGATATCCCGTGGCAGAAAATGGTCAATTAATCGGTCTGCTGACACGTAGAGCGGTTGACCGCACCTTGTCACACAAACTTAATCTGACCGCCAGACAAGTAATGGATGCCGGCTCAGTAACCATTGGACCGGATGAACCCTTGGAAACCTTGCAGCAGTTGATGACCGATACCGGTTGGGGGCAAATCCCAGTGGTGGAGGAAGGCGAAATTGTTGGAATTGTGACCCGCACCGACTTGATTAAAACTTTGGCACCGAAGCAGAGTGCCAGCCCCCGCCAGAACCTGGCAGGCAAGCTGGAAGCCAGCCTGCCTCCGGCCCGTTTGGCCCTGCTGCGCGCCGTAGCCGATGTAGCCAAGTCTCAGCAGACTGCCTTGTACATCGTTGGCGGATTTGTGCGGGACCTGCTGCTCGACCGTCCCAGCTTGGACTACGACCTGGTAGTAGAGGGAGATGCGATTGATTTGGGACATGCTTTGGTCAAACGCTACGGCGGACGCACGACCACCCACCAGCGCTTCGGTACCGCCAAATGGAAGATTGGAAAAATCCGCACCAAACTCGCCAAAAGTTTGGGGGAACAGTTTGGTCATCCTATCGATGCCGAGCGTTTTCCGGAGACTTTGGATTTGGTATCTGCCCGGCGGGAATTTTATACTGAGCCGACTGCCCTTCCTACTGTGGAGCGCGGCAGCATCAAGCTCGATCTGCACCGCCGTGATTTTACAATTAACACCCTTGCCCTCAGGTTAGACGGCGTCCATTACGGAGACGTCCACGATTATTGGGGTGGTCTGGCTGACCTGCATGCTGGACTGGTGCGGGTGCTGCATTCCCTTTCTTTTGTAGATGACCCAACCCGCATCCTGCGGGCGGTGCGTTTTGAGCAGCGCTTCGGTTATCAGATTGAACCGCGTACCCTTGAACTGCTGGAAAATGCCTTGAGCTTGCTGGACCGCGTTTCTGGAGATCGTCTGCGGCATGAGCTAAATATCATGCTGGAAGAACCTGTCTGGGAGGCCATGTTTGACCGGATGGACGACCTCGGTGTTCTGGCTGCGATCCATCCCGACTTGATCTGGAACTCAAAAGCCAAGCAGCGCATTCGGCGAGTACGTTCCACCTCTTTACCGGCGGAGTGGTCCCCCGGGTTAGAGAGGCGCTCCTTCCCGTACTCGTTAGCGGTTTCTTATCTGAGTTGGCTGATTGTCTTAAAGCCTGATGCTGTACGGTCGGTTGCGGAACGATTGCGTCTTCCATCCTGGTTGGTCAATGTGATGGTCACTGCGATTGATTTTAGGCAGCATTTGGATGAACTTGGCCAATATTCTCCTGCCCAAACCGTCCAAACCCTTGATAAGCAGCAGCGTTTGTCTTTGCTGGTCTGTTATATGCTGACGGATAACCAAAGTGCCAAAGATAAAATTGCCAATTATTTTGATCAATGGCAGTTTATAGAACCGCACACCACCGGAGACGATTTACGTGCCCGCGGCATTCCTCCCGGGCCTCATTACCGCCGGATATTAGATGCCCTGCGGGCTGCCTGGCTGAATGGCGAGGTGCAGCAGGTGGAGCAGGAACAATCCCTTTTGGAGAAATTGGTCGATGAGTTCACTACAGAAGGATGATCCATATTTGGCTGCTAATCCAGGGGATGGCTGGCTTTCTCGCGTCCGCTACCGCAAAGCGGTTGAGGCCGATCTGCGGGAAATGGAGTGGGAGGGAGCGTATAAGCGGTTCAGACAGGTCTACGCGGACGTTTATCATCGTGCCGCACGCGGCCTTGCCCTGATGTGGGTTGCAGAACTACCGGAATTCGGCTTGGTAGGGCAAGCTTTCGTTCAACTAAAAATGCACGACCTTTCAACCGCCAACGGGAAAACCCGCGCTTATATCCATTCTTTCCGTGTACGCCCGGCAATGCGCGGCCGGGGCTTGGGGACAGCCATCATGGCTTTTATCGAACGAGATCTTATCCAGCGTGGTTTCAAAGAGGTGACTTTAAATGTTGCAGAAGAAAACGAGGGCGCAATGCGCCTCTACCGCCGCCTGGGGTACACGGTGGTTAAAAAAATCCCTGGTAATTGGTCCTATTATGACGACAAAGGGAAATTACAGCATGTCGTTGAACCAGGATACCGGCTGGTTAAATGGTTGAAAGAATGACAAACGGATGCCCAAAAGCACCCTATTAACTGCTGAATCTAATGAAAAATTTATCTAAATCCCTTGTCGCCGGCGGGTTTCCATGCTAGAATATTGGCGCATTTCTGTCCATACTGGAATCAACGAAAAGTGGGCCACCCCCACTTTTCTTCTTTACAGGAAAAAGTGGGACTTCCTTACAAACTTCAAAAAAGAAAGTTCCACCCAGTAGATATAATAGTTGGAGAATGATAGATGAAGAACGATATGTTCCTGGCCTTTAGCGAATTGTTGGAAGATAAACAGCTGCCCAAGGAAATTGTTATTGATGCCCTTGAAGCGGCCATGGTTTCCGCCTACCGAAAAACGGTCAACGCTTCCAGCGCACAAGAGGTTGTAGCTAAATTTGATATTGAAACAGGCGACGTAACCATCTTCGCTGAAAAAGAAGTGGTAGACGAGGTGCAGGATGACCGCACCGAAGTGCTGTTGGAAGTTGCCCAAAAGGTTGAACCTGAAGTTGAGTATGGCGACATTGTCATGGTCGAATCAACTCCGGACGATTTTGGGCGTGTTGCCGCACAAACAGCCCGCCAGGTGATTCAACAGCGCATCCGAGAAGCAGAGCGCCAGGCTCAGTACGATCATTTTAAGGTTCTTGAGGGCGAGATTGTCAACGGGATTGTCCAGGCAATAAATGCCGGTGGAGTGACACTTGGCCTTGACCGTAGAGCTGAAGGCAATATGCCGCGCAATCATCAGATCCGCGGGGAACGCTTCCGGCTCCATGACCGTGTGCGCGCGTTGCTGCTGGAGGTGAAGATGACTCCACGCGGCCCAAGCATCATTCTCTCCCGAGCCCATAAGAACTTCCTGCGGCGTTTGCTGGAAGATGAGGTTCCTGAGATCTATAACGGTATGGTTGAGATTCGCTCCATCGCCAGGGAGCCGGGCTACCGCTCTAAAGTTGCTGTTGCAGCCCTGCAGCCGGGGATTGACCCGGTGGGTGCCTGTGTGGGTATCCGAGGTGTGCGCATTCAAGCGATTGTGCGCGAGCTGCATGACGAAAAAATTGACGTGATTGAATGGAACCCTGACCCAGCAGCATTCATTGCCAAAGCACTCAGCCCGGCCCGCGTGAACGGCGTGTATCTCGATGAGACCAGGGAAACCAAGACTGCAACAGTTGTAGTTCCAGAAGACCAACTCAGCCTGGCAATTGGCCGGGATGGGCAGAACGCCCGACTGGCGGCCAAGCTGACTACATGGCGGATTGATATCAAGAGCCTGCCGGAAGCCACCTCTGAAGCCCTTTACAAACTTCAGGAGCGGCCAGAAATGGCGGAAGAGGCTGAGAAATTAGCCGACACCATTCAACAGGTAGAGGTGATCTTGGCCCGCAAAGAAGAAGGCCGGCCGATCACGCCGGAAGAATATCAAATGCTTGGCCGTTTTGTCAATAAAGTTGAAACCGGCGTAGAAGATCAGCGGCAGGCGGAGTTGGAAGCCCAGAAAGCCAAAGAGGATGAAATCCGGGCGTTGATCCCCAGTACTGCATTTCACATCCCGCTCGACGATCTGCCGATCTCACCGCGCCACATTATTACACTCACCGGGGAAGGATTTTCTACCATCGGTGATCTGATGCTGCAGTTGAAGCTCGATTCGGATGTTATTCTGGCCATTCAGGGTCTTGGACCCAAAACCATGGAAGAAATCCAAAAGGCATTAGACGAATTTGAATTTCCGGAGCCAGAGGAAGAAGTTGTGGTTGAGGCTGAAGCAGAAGTGGAACTCCCGGCTGAGGAAGCCGGAGAACCAGAAGCAGAAGCAGAAGCCGAAGTTGAGCCAGAAGCTGAAGCAGAAGAAGCAGAACCTGTAATGGAAGCCGAAGCGGCTGAGCCAGTTGTAGAAGAAGAACTGGAAGAAGAGGAAGCAGTTGAGGAAGAAGCGGTTACATTTGAAGAAGTGATAGCCGCCAGTGAGATCACCTTTATTGAGGATGAAGAAGAAGACGATGAGCTACAGCGCTTTGAAAAGGACCGAGAAAAAGGTTCTAAAAAGAAGAAATATCGCCAGGTTGAATACGATCCCGATCTGGATGTAACCATTGTCCGGCGGCGCCGCAAGCGCGAAACGGATGAATGGGATGAAGAAAATTGGGAAGAGTACCTGGATTAACCAATTAGCCGAGCTGCTGGCAGGAGAATAAAAAGGGAAACACCGTCGCAAACATATCCCTCAGCGAACCTGCGTGGGCTGCCGGACTGTGCAAGAAAAGCGCAGCCTGATACGAGTAGTCCGTTCCGCCGAGGGCGTGGTGATAGACCTGGAAGGTAAGAAATCAGGAAGGGGAGCTTACCTGCACAACCTGCAGTCTTGCTGGCAGCAAGGCTTAAATGGACGACTGGCGCATGCTCTAAAAACAGAGATTAGCGCTGAAGACATGGCCGTACTCAAAGACTATATGAGTACATTACCACTCGGGGAAACAGGGGACCCTTCATCATGAAGGGGCCGTCAGCATAAAGGAGCTTTCATCCAGATGAAATGATCCGCGGATGACGGGCTGAAGCCGAGTGAGATTGTTGAGAAGGCCAAAAATGAGCTGAAAGTGAAGTAGTAAGGAGAAAAAATGGCCGATGATGTAAAAGACACTAAATCAATCGAACTTCCGGCTAACACCACAGTACGTGATCTGGCCGATAAGATCAATGCCAGCCCAATCGATATCATCAAGGTGTTAATGGCGAATGGGGTAATGGCAAATATTAATCAGCAGATCGATTTTGATACTGCTGCAATTGTGGCCTCTGAATTTGGCTACGAATCCACTCTGGAAGTGATTGACCAGGTGGAAACTGAAGATGTTGGGGAAATTGCACTCTGGCGACGGTTAATTGCGGACGAAAAACAGGAAAACCTCAGCAAACGCCCACCCGTAGTCACAGTATTGGGGCATGTAGACCATGGAAAAACTTCTCTCTTGGACGCTATCCGCTCCACGCGAGTAGCTGCTGGAGAAGCGGGAGGGATTACCCAACATATAAGCGCTTACCAGATTGAGCATAATGACCGCACAATTACCTTTTTAGATACGCCTGGGCATGCCGCGTTTACCGCCATGCGCTCTCGCGGCGCGCAAGGTGCTGACATTGTCATCTTGGTGGTCGCAGCAGACGATGGGGTGATGCCTCAGACGAAAGAAGCACTTAATCATGCTAAGGCGGCCAAAGTGCCAATAATTGTAGCCTTAAATAAGGTGGATAAACAAAACGCCAACCCAGACCGGGTGAAGCAGCAGTTAGCGGAAGTTGGCCTGATACCGGATGAATGGGATGGAGAGACGATTGTTGTCCCTGTCTCTGCCACAGAACAATTCGGGTTGGAGGATTTGCTCGAAGCGATCTTATTGGTTTCCGACTCAACCGAGATCTTAGCCAATCCTGAAGGCACATTGATTGGTACGGTGATTGAGGCCGAACGAGACCGCGCCAGGGGAGTAATTGCCACCATTTTGGTGCAGAACGGCACCTTGCATGTTGGGGATACGTTGATTGCAGGTTTGTCCCACGGCCGAATTCGTGCCATGTTCGATTTTTATGGCAACAACATAGATGAGGCTGGACCTTCCACGCCTGTCTCCGTGATGGGATTGAACGATGTTCCTTCAGCTGGAGATTTGATCAGGGTGGTGGAGAGCGATAAAGAAGCGCGTGTTATTGTGTCTGATCGAGAAGAAAAGCTCAAAGATGCCCTCCAACGCCCCCAACGGCCAGTGACTCTTGAAAATATGTTTGAGCGTTTTCAGGAAGGCCAGATGCGTGAACTGCGTCTGATCATCAAAGCAGATGTACAAGGTTCCTTGGAACCGGTTGTTTCCTCCCTACAGGAGATGAGCGCCAGCGATGAAGAAGGCAAGATACGCGTCAATATCCTGCATGCTGCAACAGGGAACATCAGCGAAAGCGATGTTGACCTAGCAGCTGCTTCGCAAGCGATCGTGATGGGCTTTAATGTGCAAGCCGATGAAGCCGCTCGGGTAACAGCAGACCGGGAAGGAGTTTCAATCCGCTTTTACAACATCATCTATCGCCTGACAGAAGATGTGGAAAAAGCCCTCAAAGGCATGCTTGCCCCGGAAGAAGTCACCACCGTGATTGGCAAAGCCGAAGTTCGCGCCACCTTCAAGATTCCAAAAATCGGCAATATTGCAGGATGCAGGGTCATTGAAGGTGAGATAAGACGGAATGCCCAGATGCGGGTGGTTCGCAACTCCTCGGTGATTTACGAAGGAGACATCAGCTCGCTGAAGCACGAAAAAGATGATGTGCGTGAGGTGCGCAACGGATTTGAGTGCGGCATCGGTCTACGAGGATTTGATTCTTTCCAGGAAGGGGATATTCTGGAATGCATCGTGCGAGAGATGGTGAAGGTCATATAACAGAAGGGAATAATAGATCATGGCATCTCAAGGAAGAGCGAATCGGGTCGCTCAACGGATCAAAGAACAACTATCCACCCTGATGATCTTTGAGGTCAGCGACCCAGCACTTGAAAATGTGTTTATTACTCATGTAAAAGTAGACCGGGAATTTGCATTTGCAGATATTTTTGTCTCGGCATTAGAAGGGGAGGAAAGAAGCGAAGAAATTTTGGACGGTTTTGATCGAGCCTCCGGTTTCCTTCGCAGCCAGCTGGCCCACCTGATTCAGCTGCGGTCTTTCCCACGCCTACGTTTCAATTGGGATCCGATGCCGGAAAATGCGGACCGGATTGACCGCCTCATTGCATCGTTACATAAAGACGATGAGATTGAGACCGGTGATGATGAATAAGGATCTGGTAGAACAAACTCGGCAAAAAATTGAGCAGGCGCAGCGGGTGTTGGTTTGCTCTCATACGCGCCCCGATGGCGATGCGATTGGCTCATTGCTGGCTTTAGGACAAGCCCTGCAGGATGCAGGAAAGTATGTCCAAATGGTTTCGGAAGATGGGGTGCCTTCTGCGCTGCGATTTTTGCCTGGCAGTGAGCAGATTCGCAACCATCCGGAAGACGGATTTGATTTAGTGATCGTGGTAGACAGCAGTAAACTGGACCGGGTCGGTGCCGTGTTGGACGAGGTCGATCAAATCGATATAAATATCGACCATCACCCAGATAATTCTCAGTTTGCCCAGATCAATCTTGTAGACGCGGCGGCAGTTTCTACGACCCAAATTCTCACTCGCCTGCTGCCGGCATTTGGTCTAGAGATTTCCCCAGTGATTGCAGCTGATTTGCTAACTGGGATGATTACAGATACAATTGGGTTTAAGACAGACAACATGCATCCGGAAGTACTGCGGATGGCAGCCGAGCTTTATGAACTGGGTGCTGACCTCCCGACACTCTACCACAACGCAGTTGCTGCCAAAACCTTTGAAGCAGCTCGTTACATGGGAGAGGGGCTTTCTCAACTCAAGCGTCAGAATGGACTGATTTGGACGGTGCTGACACTTGAAAACAGGAAAAATGCCAAATACCCTGGACGAGACGATGCAGATTTGGTAAATATTATCTCAGCGATTGACAGCGCAGACGTAGCTCTGATCTTTGTGGAACAAAATCCTAACCAGATAAAAGTGAGCTGGCGGACACGTTCCCTGGAGATTGATGTATCTAAAGTCGCTCACCAATACGGTGGGGGCGGCCACCGGGCTGCGGCTGGCGCCATGATTGAAGGCAGCTTGCAGGATGTGCAGGCGGATGTGGTCCAAACCACACAACGAATGATATTTAAAAAATAATAAAATTTTCCCAGAGGAGCTTTGCCAATATTCGCCTTATTGTTTTCCTGGCGAGGTACTTCCTTGGATAGTTCTAAGGGTTAGGAGTAAAAATGAGTCAAGATGTAGTCAATAACGTAGTTTCTGGAGTGTTCGTGATCGATAAGCCAGTCGGGCTGACCTCTCACGATGTCGTCCAGATTGTGCGGCGTGGGACGGGGATCCGCAGAGCCGGTCATACCGGTACCCTCGACCCGCGTGCTTCGGGTGTATTAGTGGTGTTATTAGGGCCGGCTGTCCGCTTAAGTGAATTTGTCTCTGCTTCAGATAAACGCTACCAGGCGACCATTCGGTTGGGAAGTCGGACCGAAACTTACGATGCTGAAAGCGAGCCATCGGAGGAAATGCCAGTAGATATCAGCGAAGAAGATTTTATGGAATTGATCGGAGGTTTTGAGGGCGAGAGTGAACAGGTCCCACCCCCATATTCAGCCGTTAAGGTAAAAGGCGAAAAGGCGTATAACCTAGCCCGCAAAGGCGAAGAAGTTGAACTTGAACCTCGGATGATCAATGTCTACAGCTTGGAACTGTTGGAATGGGCGCCACCAGAAGTGGTTGTCGATGTCTACTGTTCTTCCGGCACGTACGTGCGCTCTCTTGCCAACGATATCGGGGAACAGCTTGGAATCGGCGCCCATCTGGTCGGTCTGCGACGGACGCGCAGCGGCCAATTTACCTTGAGGGATGCGGTTTCCTTGCGCCGTTTGAAGGAAGCGTTTGAAACCGGCACCTGGGCGGAGTTTCTGATCCCAGCTTCGGAAGCGCTCAGTGATTGGTTCACGATTACCTTGGATGCCGAACATCTCGAGTTGGTGCGCCATGGGCATCGGTTTCCGGCTGAAGAAGGCGCAAAGGGCTGGGCGCGAGCGCTGAGTGAACAAGGAGATTTGGTTGCCTTGCTGGAGGTAGTGGAAGAAACTCAAGAATGGCAGCCGCGTAAGGTGTTCTTTACTTCTTAGTGTGGGAACGTATGAGCCAATCCTATCGGCTACAAGATCTCTCCATCCAAGATGCCTGGCTCACAATTGGCTCTTTTGATGGTGTACATTTAGGTCATCAAAAAATCATCCATCAGATCACTACTGGAGCACATGCTGCAGGGATTCCAGCGGTTGTACTTACTTTTTACCCGCATCCCTCGGTTGTACTGCGCGGCATGCAGAATGCCTTTTACCTTACCCTGCCTGAGAGGAAAACCGATCTCCTGACTGACATGGGGGTGGATTACGTTGTGGTTCATCCTTTTGATCGGCAGGTGGCTTCAATTGAGCCGCACACCTTTATTGAAACCCTTCAGCGGCATCTTGGTTTTTCACAGTTGTTGGTCGGGTACGATTTTGCCTTGGGCAAAAACCGTTCGGGAAATGTGCCCAAGTTAAAGCAGTTGGGAAATGATTTTGGCTATACCTTGCAAGTGGTCGATGCGCTTGAAATAGGGGGTGAGGTCGTTTCGTCCAGCAGAATCCGGAAGGCGTTAGAAAAATGCCAGATTGACAAGGTTACAGAGCTGCTTGGACGCCGTTATTCAATCCGCGGGACTGTCATCCATGGAGATGGGCGCGGCAGCCAGATCGGAATCCCGACCGCCAATCTTGACGTCAATCATGAGCAGGCCATCCCCGGCGCGGGCGTATATGCCTGTTTTGTCCGCTGGCAGGGAACTGAGTTTCCGGCAGTGACCAATATTGGTGTTCGACCAACTTTTGAAAGTGCGCTTGTCTCCCCCCGGGTGGAAACTCATATCTTGGATTTTTCGCAGGATTTATACGGTCAGGAGCTTGAATTGGAATTTGTTGCCCATTTGCGCAGCGAGATCCGCTTCGAGAGCATCGACGCACTGATTGCGCAGATCCACCAGGATATTGCCACTGGCCGGGAGATCTTATCCTCTGCCGGAAAATATTAAAATTCATCTCCGTTTACCAAGTCATGAGGTTTTTCCAATACGCAGGTCGTCTGGTATCATCCTGATCCGGCAGTATTACGAGACGGCTGACAATCAACCTGTTTTCATCCAACCATCCAATTAGAATGCGATACAATAAGAGGTAGGTCTATTATCGTTTTCAAATTAAAGGAGAATGGAATGAGACAGTATCTGGATCTGTTGGAACATGTTTTGGATCATGGAACCGCCAAATCAGATCGTACCGGAACAGGCACTCGCGCTGTATTTGGCTACCAGATGCGCTTCGATCTCAGCGAAAATTTCCCCCTGCTTACCACTAAAAAGCTGCACCTCAAATCAATTATCCATGAACTGCTTTGGTTCCTAAAAGGTGACTCAAATGTCGGCTACCTGCAGGAAAACGGTGTGCGCATCTGGAATGAATGGGCTGATGAACAAGGAGAGCTTGGGCCTGTGTACGGCGTACAATGGCGTGCCTGGCGCGGTGCAGATGGCAAGGTGTACGACCAGATCAGCCAGGTAATTGAGCAAATTAAAGTTAACCCATCTTCCCGCCGTCATATTGTCAGCGCTTGGAACGTAGCCGAAATTGATCAGATGGCGCTGCCCCCATGCCACCTGATGTTTCAGTTTTATGTTGCCGACGGTAAGCTTTCCTGCCAGCTGTACCAGCGTTCGGCAGATATCTTTCTCGGCGAGCCGTTCAACATCGCATCATATGCGCTGCTGACGATGATGGTGGCCCAGGTAACCGGGCTGAAACCCGGCGATTTTGTGCACACCCTGGGCGATGCTCACCTGTACAACAATCACCTTGAACAGGCGCGCTTGCAGACTACACGCCAGCCGTATGCCCCGCCGGAGATGAAGATCAACCCGGATGTGGACAATATCTTCGATTTTCGCTACGAGGATTTTGAATTGGTTGGGTATACTGCACACCCCCATATCAAAGCGGCGATATCGGTATGATCGTATCTCTAATTACAGCGGTTAGTGAAAATGGGGTCATCGGCTTGGGTGGCACTGTTCCATGGCATATTCCTGCCGAACTGAAACTATTCAAACGGCTTACCATGGGGCATCACCTAATTATAGGAAGAAAAACCTTTGAGTCGATTGGCCGTCCCCTTCCGGGGCGCAAGATGGTGGTGCTCTCGAGGCAGACCAACTTTAATGCCCAGGGCTGCCAGGTTGTATCTTCGTTGGAACAGGGTTTAGAAATCGCTCGAGCAGATGAGGAAACAGAGGTGTTTATTGGCGGCGGGGCGGTCATTTATGCCCAGGCGCTGCCGCTGGCCGACCGCATCTATCTCAGCCGGGTGCATAAGGTATTGTCAGGAGACACTTTCTTCCCGTCTTTTGACCAGCATGCCTGGCAGATCGTTGAGAGGCAGCATTACCCCATCGTGCCCGGCCAGGAACATGCCTTTACCTTCGAAGTTCTGGAACGCATCTCGGGGTAGTGACCTGCTATGGATGCGATCCTTCCAAACCATGCTTCCAAGATATTACTCAATTTCTTGTAACCTCTACCCCAGATTTTCGTCTAAAAGATGGAGCGAGTATGACAGAAGAGCCCCAGTTGCTGATTAAACTGCGCGAACGTTCCCCTGCAGCTTTCCAACAATTGTTCTCAGCGTATTCGGATAAGATTTACCGCCTGGCTGTGAGCATTTTGGAAAACGAGGATGACGCAGAAGATATTGTCCAGGAAGTGTTTACCCGATTTTTTGAAAACCTAGACCGCTTCGAGGGACGTTCAAAAATTGGGACATGGCTTTACCGGGTAGCCTACAACGCCAGCATTGACCGGCTGAGAAAATACCGCTCGCGTCCGGTAGCGGAATTGGATATTTCCTTCGAGGATGAGATTCCACTGCCTGATGAACTCAGTGATTGGTCTGAATCAGCCGAGACGGTGTTTGACCAGCAGGAAATCCGCCAGAAATTGGAGGACGCTATCCAATCACTTCCAGAGACATTGCGGGTAGTCTTTCTCCTGCGGGATGTAGAAGAACTTTCTACCCTGGATACGGCCAATATCCTGGAGATTACACCGGGTGCCGTAAAGGTTCGCCTGCATCGTGCCCGCTTGCTGTTGCGGGATACCCTCTCGGGTATTTTTGAAGGTGCAGAGCAAAGGAATAAGTTCTATGGAATGTAATGAATTAGTTCAATATCTTTCTGATTATATAGATCAGAATCTGGAAGAAGATTTGGTTGAGGCGGCTAAAGAGCACCTTGCCACCTGTGAAAACTGTCGGGTCGTCTTGGATACCACTCAAAAAACCATTTTCCTATATCGGGAGCAGGGCAAACGCACCATCCCGGCCGAGCGGCGACAGAGATTGTTCGACCAGCTTCAGCAAACTTTCCTCAATAAAGAACAAGATCAAGACTAAACTCTGATCACCGGATATAAGATCGGACAGGCAACATTTTTAAAGATAATGGCAGTGAATTGTCATTCCGAACGAACAGCG
Source organism: Anaerolineales bacterium (assembly GCA_037383445.1). Taxonomy (GTDB): domain Bacteria; phylum Chloroflexota; class Anaerolineae; order Anaerolineales; family UBA11579; genus UBA11579. The sequence continues at coordinate 13,399 of JARROY010000068.1, forward strand.
CGAGTAAGGAATCCCCCTAAAACACCAAACCTGGGACACAAATCCAAAACCCTGGCATCATGCCAAGGTTTATTGCCCATGATCTGAATAACCTGCCACCCTCAGCTTGGTGGGAAGGTGCGTCGCGGCACGCTGTTTCACAGCGCGGCTCAATATGTCATTCAGTTAGGATTGTCTTGTGCACCACGCTGTTTCACAGCGCGGCTCAGTATGTCATTCTGTTAGGATCGTCTTGTGCACCAAGAAATATTGCGCAAAACTGTTTCCAAAATTTTTGCTATCTTCTCCACCCATGTTGATTAGTGTTTTGTCCGATCTTATATCTCAACTTGAGTAAACTCTCCCCAAAGTTTGTAACCTTTTTCACTTTATTACGTCTAAAGGATAAATCACCAACCAAATGGAGTTGTTGAACCGGATGCAGAAGAACATTAAAACCGTTTTGAAATTTGAAGCTGTTTTTGTCCTGTGCATTGGTTTTGTAACTCTGCTGGTTGTTGTGATTGAAAATCTATCCTGAACAAATTTATGGAGGCATAAAATGAAACTTGAGAAAAATATGGGAACAACTGATCGAATCATCCGGCT
>JARROY010000069.1:0-8158 GCA_037383445.1 Anaerolineales bacterium
ATTGCAATCGAGATGACTGGCTCGGGGAAAGAAATGCTTTCCAGGACAATTTGCTGCCCTTCATTGCACAGCGTGTCGCCAGTAAAGGTATTTTTGAGGCCTAATACAGCCCCAATATCCCCAGCTGAAATCTCGTTAACTTCCTCACGCCGGTCTGCATACATTCGAATCAAGCGACCAATGCGTTCCCTGCTTCGTTTAGAGGAATTAAAAACGGCCGAGGATGACGTGATCTTTCCAGAATATACCCGGAAATACGACAATCGGCCGACGTATGGATCGGTCACAATTTTAAATACCAGGGCGCTCATCGGTTCTTCAGGATCCGCATGGCGTTCAACGGTTTCTTCGGTTTTTGGATGGATTCCCTTTACAGGTGGGATGTCCAACGGGGACGGAAGAAAAGTTACCACTGCATCAATAACAGGCTGCACACCTTTATTTTTCAAAGAAGAACCGCAGAAAACTGCGGTGGCTCTATTTTCAATAATTGCCTGGCGTAACGCCGCATGCAATTCTTCAATTGTAATTTCATCGCCCTCAAGATATTTGACCGTCAGATCGTCGTCTAATTCGGCAATCGATTCAATCATCTGCTCTCGGGCCCGTTCAACCATCGGGATAAGGTCCGCTGGGATATTGGTAACCTCTGGTTCAGCACCCATATCATCAGTCCAGATAATCGCTTGTTCGGCAAACAGATCAACCACGCCTTGGAATTTTGCTTCGCTCCCGATGGGATACTGGACCGGAATCGGATTTGCACCCAAGCGTTCCTGGATCGAGTCAATCGAACGCTCATAGGATGCGCCGACACGATCCATCTTATTAATGAAGCATATTCTCGGTACTCCGTAACGGTCGGCCTGCCGCCAAACAGTCTCACTTTGAGGTTCAACACCCTGGACGGCATCAAAGACCACAATCCCACCATCCAGCACGCGCAAAGAACGCTGCACTTCGGCTGTAAAGTCGATATGGCCGGGGGTATCGATAATGTTAATGCGGTGATCTTTCCATTCAGCGGTAACCGCGGCTGAAACAATCGTAATTCCGCGCTCACGCTCCTGCTCCATCCAGTCAGTCACGGTGGTGCCATCGTCAACGGAACCAATCCGGTGAGTTTTTCCGGTATAGAACAAGATCCGCTCGGTAGTTGTGGTCTTCCCAGCGTCAATATGGGCAATAATGCCGATATTCCGTGTTTTATCTAGTGTGAATTCCTTCGTTTTTTCCATCATGAGAAGACCTGCTACCAGTAATTCTTCCTTTTAATTATATTTCTCTAATTTAAACTCTGTAATGAGAGAAAGCCCGGTTGGCCTCAGCCATACGGTGTGCTTCCTCGCGTTTACGGACGGCGGCGCCCTGCCCATTGGCAGCTTCCATCAGTTCCGCCGCAAGTTTTTCTGAAAACGATTTTCCACCGCGGTTTCGGGTAGCGCCAAGGATCCAGCGGGTGGCCAAAGCAAATTGGCGGTGTGAGTCTACTTCCATTGGAACCTGGTAAGTGGCACCACCAACTCGGCGGGGACGGACTTCCATAACCGGGGATACTTCCTTCATCGCGGCTTTGAAAACCTCAAGGCCGGGCTTGCCAGCTTTCTCTTCAATAATTTCAAATGCTCCATAAACGACAGCCGTAGCGGTAGATTTCTTACCGTTTTTCATCACCCGGTTTATGAATGATTGAACCTGACGGTCGTTATATCTCGGATCTGGATCCGCAACACGTTTATCGGGTCGATATCTTCGAGGCATAATACTCTCTCCAATTACTCTAGTTCTTCGGGCGCTTGGTCCCGTATTTAGACCGGCCTTGTTTTCGATCATTCACACCGGTGCTGTCGAGGGTTCCCCGAACGATATGATAGCGCACACCAGGTAGATCTTTTACACGACCACCTCTTACCAAAACAACGGAGTGCTCTTGAAGTGTGTGCCCCTCACCGGGAATATACGCAGTGACTTCCAGGCCGTTTGATAGGCGCACACGGGCTATTTTACGAAGAGCTGAGTTTGGCTTTTTAGGGGTCATGGTACGCACCACAGTGCAGACACCGCGCTTTTGCGGTGCACCTTTAGGCTGCATAATGCGCTTCTGCTTGTAGGTGTTAAACACATACTGCAGTGCTGGGGCTTTACTCTTTTTCTTCTTTACTTTGCGGCCCTTGCGGACCAGCTGGTTAATAGTTGGCACGTTCGCCTCCAAAAAAACTCAATGATTGTTTATCTAAACTCTGTTTCCAAAGACCAAGGCCATCGCTCGTGCATGATGGCCTCGATTCGATCTTCGTGAAAAAATTATTTACAGGGTAATATATCTTATGCAGGATATAAAATCACAGCCACGAATGAGGATTTTAACATTTTTACCACAATGCGTCAAGGAATTATCAGACCAATTTGGGAGGAATTTATACCAAATTTTCATATTTTTTCTCTCTAAATCGGGCAGATAATGAATTAACCAGCAACATCTAAGGTCCGTAAGGATCAGGAACTAGATTTCAAAAGAGGTTGACATTGTACACAAAGGTAGACATTCAGATCGAAACGCTCCGGTGTGTAAAACAAACCAATAAAAAAGAGGTGGGGAAACTCCACCACCTCTCTTATTGTTTATATTGCACAAACGGCGATTATTATCCCCTGCCCAATCCAAGCAAACCGGTTTCTAGCTGAGGCATACGGCTTCGATCCTCTTCTTTTCCAAAGCGGATGACGCCATCTTCGGTAACTGCTTCCACCGATAGTCCAAGGCTTTGCAGTTCTTTTACAAGGACTTTGAAGGAGGCTGGGATTCCAGGCTCTTCGATCGGTTCGCCTTTTACAATTGATTCGTAGGTCTTGACGCGGCCAACTACATCGTCCGATTTGACGGTAAGCATTTCCTGCAACGTGTAAGCGGCACCGTAAGCCTCAAGCGCCCAGACCTCCATCTCTCCAAACCGCTGGCCACCAAACTGGGCTTTACCGCCTAATGGCTGCTGAGTTACTAAGCTGTAAGGGCCAGTCGAACGAGCGTGGACTTTGTCTTCCACCAAATGGTGAAGCTTGAGGACCGTCATCACACCGACCGTAACAGGGTTGTCATACGGCTTACCAGTTTTGCCATCTCGCAACATTTGCTTACCGAATATCGGGAGGGGTTTCCCGGTTTCAAAGGATATTCCGAAAGCGAAATCGAATAAATCTTTTCCAGTTCGTTTTTCAGGATCAACCCCATGGATATCAAGGTAAATGTACAGACAAGCATCAATCGCCCGCTGCCCCTGGGTAGAACGCTCTTCAGCCGGGACAGTAAATTCCTCGTAATCGAGAATTTCTTCAGGTTTAAATCCGCGAACCTTCAGCCATTCCTTTAAGACAGAATGTCGGGCATAGCTTTGATCAGAAACCAAACGATAGACATCGTACCCGAGTTCTCCAAGCCAAGCTTCCATATATAAGGCGCGCACTTCGTCGTCATCTTCGAAGAGTTCAGGGTCATATTCTGGATCATTTTCGATCAACCATTCCCAAGCTTTGTCTGTGGTTTCCTTCCATGCCTGGTCAATCATCCATGCACGGGCTAATTCTGCTTCTATCTCACTTTCCGAAGCTCCGTCAAATACTGGAACGACAGCCCGGAACCCCATACTACGTGCCGCCCAACCGAGGTGAACCTCAAGCACCTGTCCAATATTCATACGGCTGGATACACCCAATGGATTGAGAATGATATCTACCGGGGTTCCATCTTCCAGGAAAGGCATATCCTCTACCGGAACTACGGAAGAAATGACGCCTTTATTTCCATGGCGTCCGGCCATCTTATCGCCAGTCGTGACCTTACGGCGCTGGGCTACAGAAACACGCACCATCTTTTCCACACCGGCAGATAGCTCAATATCATCATCGCGAGAAAAGACCTGAACATCCACGACCTTACCTCGTTCACCGTGCGGCATGCGTAGAGATGTGTCTTTTACATCGCGGGACTTTTCACCAAAAATGGCGCGAAGCAGTCTTTCTTCGGGAGTGAGCTCTTTCTCACCTTTCGGCGTAATCTTTCCAACCAAAATATCCGAAGGTCCAACTTCCGCACCAATCCGGATAATACCGTTTTCGTCCAGGTCTTTAATCGAATCTTCACCAACATTGGGAATATCGCGGGTAATTTCCTCTGGACCGAGTTTGGTATCCCGGGCTTCAACTTCGTGTTTTTCAATGTGGACGGATGTAAAGCGATCTTCCTGTACCATCCGTTCCGAGATCAGAATCGCATCTTCGAAATTGCCACCTTCCCAGGAAACAAATGCGATCACGGCATTTTGCCCAAGTGCCAAGTTTCCATCCTGAGTTGAGGAGGAATCGGCAATGACATCACCTTTGCTTACTCGTTGGCCTTTGACAACCGCGGGACGTTGATCAATGCAGGTATTTTGATTTGACCGCTGGTATTTCCGCAGGGTATAGGTCTTTGTTTCTTTGGTTTCCGATTCAAGTATGGTAATTTGACTGCCGGTGACCGATATCACTTCTCCATCGGCTTTTGCCAAAATCACCTGGCCAGAATCCTGAGCCGCAAACGATTCAATACCGGTCGATACCAACGGAACCTCAGGACGGATCAGCGGAACAGCCTGAGACATCATGTTCGAACCCATCAGAGCACGGTTGGCATCATCATGCTCCAGGAAGGGGATCAAAGCCGCACTAATCCCAACTAATTGATGGGGTGCGACATCGACAAAGTCAATTTCTGTGGTATCGGAAAATTGGAAATTGGATTGATGCCGGCTGGACATACGCGAGCGTACAAATTCTCGGTGCTCATTCAAAGGTGTGCTGGCCTGCACGATATAATATTTATCTTCATAATTTGCAGATAGATATTCCATCTCGTCCGACACATAAGGCACGATCAGGACTTCGCCGACATCCAGTTTGGCAATTTTCTTCGCCAGATCTGAATCGACGCGCACTCCTTCTTTGGCTACTACTTTGCCAGTTTTTGGGTCCTTGACATCCTCGCGCAGCTTCCGCCCAACCAGACGTTTGTCCTTGGGGGGGAGGGATTTAATCACATCTCGGTATGGAGTCTCAATAAATCCATACTCATTTACTTTAGCAAAAGAAGCTAAACGACCGATCAGACCAATGTTCGGGCCTTCGGGTGTTTCAATTGGGCAGATACGACCATAGTGAGAATGATGAACATCACGAACATCGAATCCCGCACGTTCACGGCGTAAACCTCCGGGGCCCAAAGCAGAGACGGTGCGTTTGTGCTTAAGTTCTGAAAGCGGATTGGTCTGTTCCATAAATTGGGATAGCTGGCTGGAACCAAAGAATTCTCTCAATGCAGCCACCACCGGGCGGATGTTAATCAAGGTGATCGGAGCAAGCTGCTCCTGGTCTCGGATTGACATCCTTTCTTTAATAACCCGCTCCATACGGCGTAAGCCAATACGCAGTTTGTTTTGAATCAGTTCGCCCACGGTTTTGATGCGGCGGTTACCAAGATGGTCGATATCATCTGGCTGGATGACTTCGTTGTTGATCAAAATCATCCGCCGGACCAACTGGATAAAGTCCCATTTGGTGATCGTCCGGCGGGAAAGAGAAACCTTGTCCTCGAGTTCTAGACGCTGGTTGAGCTTGTACCGGCCAACTTTTTCCAGGTCATAGTGACGCTGGTCGAAAAGTTGTGTCTCAAGAAATTCACGCGCATTTTCTAAGGTGGCCGGGTCGCCCGGGCGCATTCGCTTGAAAAATTCGATCAAAGCTTGTTCGGCGACGGTGTACTTCCCATCTACCTCCCAATCCGGTTCTTGGCGGATGGTGGCTGCCATATACATACGGTCGGGATTGTTATCTATATCTTCAAACAGGGAGATGATCTCTTCATCAGTTCCTTCTTTGATCGGGGATTCGTCATCCATCCCGTCCGAGATCACTGCCAGGGCGCGCAAGAAGATCGTAACTGGTATGGTTCGCTTACGGTTGAATTTCAGGGTTAGGTAATCCGCTTTGCGGGTTTCATACTCCATCCAGGCACCACGATCAGGGATCAACTTTGCTGTTGCCTGAACCCGGCCGGTAGACCGATCACGGGGGGCTTCAAAATACGCTCCCGGTGAGCGGATCAGCTGGGATACAACCACTCTTTCAGTACCATTAATAATGAAGGTCCCTTTAGGTGTCATTTCAGGAAAATCGCCTAAAAAGATTTCTTGTTTGATTGGCTCAGCAATCTCCGGGCCAGCTAAGAGCACTGACACATACAAAGGTTTTGAATAGGTCAGATCGCGTTCAATGCAATCTTCCATCGAATATTTCGATTCATCAAACCAGTATGTCAGATCCCACTGTTTTGCCTCTGGGGTATTGCTCGGGAAATACAAACGCATGCCCCCGTTGTATGATTCGATTGGGGAAATTTCATGGAAAAGGTCCTGCAGACCATCTGATTTTAGTCGTTCGAAAGATTCAAGTTGTACTTCAATTAAGTTTGGGAGTGGCAGTTGGACATTGATCCGGGAATAAGATTTGACTGGCAGCATATCCATCATTTAAATAATCTCCTGGGGAACTACTTTTAAAATTTGCATGTCCGATTAATTTTCGCCAAATATTTCTCTCTATTGACGCGTTAAATCCAGAAAAGGCTAAAAAGCCAAGTTTGCATTATAGCAGATTTGGCTTTAGAAATCAAGCATGTATTTTGATTTAAAATATATTTTTTTACCTACCCAACAGTAGTTTTTTTCTATTGTATTATAGCTTTCAAATAATTGAAAGGTTTAATTTCGATAGTATCTGCTTCCCAGGCAACTTCTCGGCCATCAATTTGCAGGAGATCGGGAAAGCCCCCATGGAAATCAAGCTTGATTTTCCCTGGCAACGGGTAATTCCCATCTTTTTGCCATTCAAGCGATAAATGATTTCCATTGCACCGCAGAACAAAGGTATCAAGTCGAGATACACCATAGCCGTCCCCCGCATCCTGATAATGATGAGAAACCACGATATCATTGTGATGTGAAAAATAAATATGCAAAGTGAGCAAATCTGATTCCTGCATCGGGAGGACACTACCCTCTCGAACGAAGAATGGAATTTGGTTAAGCGGTGTGGAAATTTCCACCACTCCTGGTTCAGGGTAATTTTCATCATCCCAGTAGTGATACCATCCCCCACGCGGAAGGGTTACGCTCCGGGAATCAACGCCCGGTTCAAAAACAGGGGCAACGAGTAGTTTATCTCCTAACAGATACATATCATCCACCTGCCACAGGGCCTGATTGGATGGGTCCAGCCATGAAATTGGGCGGACGAGAGGTGCCCCAGATTGGTGTGCTTCCCAAGCGATTGAATAAAGATATGGAATAAGTTTCCGGCGAAGCTTCAGCATTTTACGGCAGATTTGGGTTGTCTCCTCTCCGAACACCCAAGGTTCACGCCGATCCGTGGTAAGAGCGGAATGATTACGGAAGAAGGCCATCAGAGTGCTTAACTGGAACCACCGTATGAATAATTCTGCACCTGGATTTCCTGAAAATCCACCGATATCCGATCCTGAATACGGAATTCCGGACACGCCTAGCCCTAAGACTGTGCTTACAGTCATTTTCAGCGCAGGCCATGAACTCTCCACATCCCCAGTCCAAGACCATGCATACCTTTGAACCCCTGCCCAGCCAGACCTGGTGAGCAGCCATGGGCGTTTATTTGGCTGATAATTGCGAATTGCATCGTAGCCTGCCATATCCATCAGCAAGCCATAAATATTATGGGCTTCCTCATGATTTCCCCCGCGTCCTTCCAGCGAATGTGCGGTCACCCGGGGGATAGTGGGTTCACCAAAAGCCGCAAAAGCGGCTGGCTCGTTCATATCATGCCAGAAACCTGCTACTCCGTCTTCCAAAAATCGAGCATAGTATTCCCCCCACCAGGTGCGGGTAACAGGGTTAGAAAAGTCTGGTAATTCCACCCATCCGGGCCAGACCAACGCTCGCATTTTTTCACCATCCGGTAAAGTACAAAAGACTTGTTTACTAAGACCAGTATAGTATGGCCCATAATTCGGATCGATTTTGACTCCTGGGTCCAGGATTATGACGGGGTGGATTCCTTGCTCATTCATCTCGATGCACAACTGGTCAAAATC
>JARROY010000069.1:8210-8748 GCA_037383445.1 Anaerolineales bacterium
TTCCAGCACCTCCCTGACTTCCGCGCTAGATTTGTATCCCCACCGACAATGATGAAAACCCAATGCCCATCGAGGTGGAAGCGGGGAATTTCCTGTCAATCGTGAATATTCTTCCAACGTTTGGGGCAACTCCCCCTCAATGATATAAAACCTTAAAGCTCCCCCAACAAAACGCAATTTCGCCTCCTGGGCAAAGCCAGCCTCTCCGTCATGGGTATTTTCATAAAATGCCAAATATCCCCCGCCCTTCTGTCGGCAGTAAAACACCGGAACGGTTAAATAAAGAGGGTCTGAATCTAATCCATAATTTCCACCAGGGTCTGTATTCCACAAACGGTAATTTCCAGGGCGAAGATTAAACCGTGTCAGCTGTCCCAATCCATGTATGACAGCCTCCTCAGATAAATTTGCAGAATGTGTCCATATTGGCGACTGGTATATTGGAGGTGAATCTGTGCGGAAAATATTCTTCCCCGAAATATATTCGATCTTGCCGTCTGGTGTCACCCTTACCATCAAAGCGCCAGCGGTTAACTCC
>JARROY010000070.1:0-9500 GCA_037383445.1 Anaerolineales bacterium
TACAAACCACAAAAAAAGACTATAAACAATCCCAGCTAAAAGTATAGAAACCAGGATATCTGGTACTACACCAAAACCGCTCTGTGCATTGACTCCAAAATACACTGCATACAACAAAACTAAAATACCAACCGCCCAGATTCCCCCCAATTCCCAACCTGGTTGAAGGCGGAATTCTCTCACCCAATTCCGAAACTCAGCGATTGAGTCAAGTGCTTTGGAAAGCAATTCTTTTATTTTTTCAGACAATATTGCCATTGGTTTTTACATCGGCTGGAAGATACAAAGAGGTTCTAACTGCGAAGGGTATAGGTTTATAATTTTGGTAGCTCGATCGATTGCTGATATTGGTATTTTCCCTTTTTATCCGCATAAGAAATTTCACATTCTTCATCTGCCTCGAAGAACAATACTTGAGCGATACCCTCATTGGCATAAATTTTTGCAGGCAGCGGGGTTGTGTTCGAGATCTCTAAAGTAACAAATCCCTCCCATTCTGGCTCAAAAGGAGTCACATTAACAATAATACCGCACCGTGCATAGGTAGATTTGCCAAGACAGACGGTCAGCACCTTGCGCGGGATGCGAAAATATTCCACGGTGCGTGCTAGGGCAAATGAGTTCGGCGGAATGATACAGACATCCCCCTTATAATCCACCATGGAGGCAGGATCAAATTGTTTTGGATCCACCACGGCAGAATACACATTCGTAAAAATCTTAAACTCGTCCGCAACTCGAATATCATACCCGTACGAAGAAACGCCATAAGATATCACACCATCCCGCTTCTGCCCATCTTCAAATGGTTCAATCATCTTATGTTCCAGTGCCATTTTTTTAATCCAGTGGTCAGGTTTCAGTCCCATACATGCTCCTTTCTAATTTTGTTTAATTATTATTGCCAGCGTAAGAAAGATCACCCCAATCACTTTGAGCAAAGACTTGCTTAAGCAATCGAATACGCCCATCACCTTCCAAGTACAAGGGACGGGAAAAATCTATAAAATGGATCGTAAAAATCTCCGTGCTGATATGCTTGCCATCATAGATGACATGACGGGCAATCAATGCTCGAGCCGTATCCTCGCTAATCAGCAGTTGGTCAAAAAACAGGTTTCCTAAACCGTACATAATCGTACTGCCATGATAAAAGGCCATGCCATGTGGTTGATGAGCCTGACTGCCGCTGACGATATCCGCCCCAGCATCGGCCGTAAACTCAAAATCTACCACCAAATAAGGGCTGGGAGTAAAGGAATAAACTTCCTGGTGCTGGAATGTCATAATAACTACAAACCCTTCTTCTTTTAACTTGGCGATCTCATTAGCGATCAGTGAAAAATCGCAATCCACAGCTCCTGGAGCACCATAAGTAGATGGCGTATAAGACCCTCCTTTGCCATTACAGCCGATGAAAGCAATTTTGTTCCCGTTATGCTCTAATTTAATTGGTAGACGCCCCAACTCTGGTGTCCTGCCGCCACCGTAATACATCCATCCCTCAGAATCGTATAGGCAGTTCCAAATATTTGTCAGCACTACAGAACACAAGACGGGTACTAACGGGTTTGGGTGGTGGACAGGTGCTGGCGAATGGAACTTCATTGCTGATATGAAGAATATCGGCCGATTGTAACAGTGGAGCAATTTCATCCGCCGGGTACAAAACGCCCTTCTGTTCCATTTCCACAGCAGTCGCCCTGACTAAAGCCGTGACACCTGTCAAAACTACCGTAGTGAGCTGATCAGGGTCTCGATTGAACGAAGGCGACAATTGATTAATTAAGGCTTCTGACAATTGGTCTACAACTCCAGTGTTGCTGCCTCGAAGACTGACTGGAACACTGAGGGGATAATCATTCGGATCAAATTCATTCCAGATAGGCGAGAGACGATCAACCTGAATCACTTTCCATTCAGGTCGAAGTGCTTCAAAAGGAATTAAAGCCCAAGAATTGGCATCTGACCAAGTAGTTGATAGAAGTTCTTCTTCTGTAACTACCCTGACAAATCCTTCTGCAGGTTCTCCCCACCACTGTTGGAAAATTGTTTGGGTCCGTTGAGTTAAATAGAGATGGCTGTTGGAAAATTTTCCCGAGAGGTTACCCATCCAAGCATTTTTGAGATTTTCAAAGGAAACTCTATCTACCAAACTCGGGAAAGGCGCAACCAGTGCATAAACCAGGGACGTAACATGGCGGCCATTCTCGCCAACCTCTAAAAACAGATTAGCAGCTTCCTGATCTTGCACCTGTTCCAATACCACCGGAGCCACCAACCCTTGAGTAATGGTCACTGGCAACTCCGGGGAAATCCATATTAAATTCTTTTCAGGCTCGACGATTGGGACCTCTGTGGGTGTCATCCCATCCTGTTGAGTTTGTTCCTGTGGCTGGACTGTAGCAGTAGGACCAGGCGCTAAATCCGTTAACGCTGCAGGCAAATCAATTGTAGGAGTGGGATTAGTTAATAAGGTTGATAAAGAACAACCACTCAAAAATATAAACAGCAAGCCCCAATAAAAATGAACCAATATTTTCTTCATTGAATTAAAAATTCAACCCGCTGATCTGTCCGCGATCCCTGACAGCCTGATTGATCGTTTCGAGAAGTTCGGACGCTTGAACTTTAATCCGGTCAAGTTGACCTGTAAGTCGGCTAACTTCGCTATCATCTTCCAAACCCAATACGTTAATTTGAATATTCATACTCGCCCCAGAGATTGCTGATCGTGCTAAAGCCGCTGCGGTGCCCGCGTCAGTAATGGCATTGCTGTTGCCTTTTTCCGTAACAATTTGGGTTAAATTCAACACCTCAACGGCATATTGAGCCACTTTCATCGGTACTAGAGCGGCTTTTAGAGTAGCTTGCTGGATGGCATCGGAACGAAGCAATTTTTCTTCCTCAGTATTCTTGGGGAGTTTATAAGCTGCCATCACATCATCAAATGCCGCGGAATCTTCTGCAACCGAGTCTTGCAACCGTTTGCGCAGTTCTTCTGCTTCTCCCGCTGCGGTGACCATTTCTGCTTCCACATCAGCATATTTCTTTTTACCAATAGTGACCCTCGCAACCATAGCAACTAGACCGGCTGCCATCGCCCCAGCATAAGCGGCCGCAGAACCGCCTCCTGGTGTAGGCGTACCTGAGGCAAGATCATCAAGAAATTGAATGTGCTCAGCTCCACCACCTTGCCTAGCAGCCAATTCAGCGTTCATTTTATATTCTAAAATTTGGTCTTCGCTGAAACCTTCTAACTGCAGATACCAAACAGCAGCATCAATCAGGGCTTGTTGCGGAATTAAACCAATCAGCTCGCTGTGGGTGATCGATGCGCCGTAACGAGAAGCCTCTCGACGGATCATTTCCACCACCCGGGATACCGGGGTAGCTTTGAAATTGGTTAGATTCATCGAAACCTGGGCCTGGCCATCTACCAGCATTCCCAGTCCTTTTACATAACGTAAACCACCGGATAGGTTTCGAACTGCCTTACTGATTTTTTTGGCGATATCTACTTTATCAGTGTTGAGATATACATTGTAAGCTACCAGGAAATTACGAGCGCCAATCACCGTTGCACCGGCTGTTCCAAGCTCAAGAGGGCCAAAATCGGGTTCCCGGTCTGGGTTGGTTTGAATTTCCTGCTTCAAGCCTTCATATTCACCTTTGCGTACATTCGCCAGATTCTCAAATTCTGGTCGTGTGGCAGCTTTTTCATACAAATACACAGGGATTTTTAGGTTCTCTCCCACTCGTTTTCCCAACCGGTTCGCTATCTCCACACAGTCCTGCATAGTTACACCTGAAATTGGGATAAAAGGCACGACATCTGTCGCCCCAATTCTCGGATGTTCCCCCTGATGCTCATCCAGATTGATCAGTTCCGAGGCTTTTTTTATCGCAGCGAAGGCTGCTTCCTCAACCCCCTTCACCGTGCCTACAAACGTAACAACAGAACGGTTATGGTCAGCATCTGAACTGTAATCTAAGAGAATCACCTCAGGGGTGGTCTTAATAACAGCAACAATTTGCTCAACTACATCTAATCGTCTTCCTTCAGAAAAATTTGGGACACATTCCACCAAGGCTGCAGTCATACTTCCTCCATGCTTTTAGATGAAAATCTTCCCTATTATACTCCTTGTTGAAAATTTGGTTTCGAGGGACAAAAATAACAAAACTGATCTATATGGCAGTTGGTTCATTGGTATAATACCGCCTGGCAATAAGAGGTTGGCACCAGACTTGCAACCCTCTGTTTGCCGAATTCATTTTGTGAAAAAGGGATCGAAATTTGATGAACCGTCTCACCCGGCTAATGTTCTTTGGGATGATCCTCCTATTGATTACATTGGCTTGCAGCATGCCAAGAACGACTGTTGGGGAAGAAAGAACTTTGCTACCTCCCGAAGATGTTGTAAACTTTTTCCCTCGCCCCACTGAAGGACCATACGCCGAATTCGATTTTTTACCAGTTTTACGCCAATCTGACGATCCGATTCCTACCCCAACACCAGACCCTGCACGAATCCTACCGCCTTATCGTACAACTACTGAAACGTATTATGTTAAAGCCAACGATACCCTTGGAACGATTGGCAATCATTTCGGAGTATCCGCACAAGCTATTGCGCAGGAAAATGACATTATCGATATCAATATGCTATCCGTTGGGCAAGAACTTATCATCCCACCGCCGATTCCCAGCGCTCCTGCTCCAAGCTTCAAACTTATCCCAGATTCTGAGTTGGTCAACGGACCGTACAATGCAAAAATTGATCTGTCAAGCTATATCAGCAACAAGGGTGGTTATCTGACACACTATTCTCAGGATGTCGATGAAGAAATCCTCACCGGTATCGAAGTCGTCCAGCTGGTGGCGCGAAATTATTCTGTCAACCCTCGTTTACTCTTGGCGATCCTTGAATATCAGAGCGGTTGGTTAACCCAGTCAGAGGGGAATATCCGAGAATTTTCTTTCCCGATGGGTATCCGTGACCAATGGAGAGAAGGGTTGTATTATCAACTCGCCTGGGCGGCTAACACCCTTAACCGAGCCTACTATTTATGGAGAGTGAATGGATTAGGTTTTTACACCACTCCAGATGGCACATTGATTCCCGCATCCCCAGTTATTAATGCCGGGACTGCCGCCCTGCACTATCTTTTTGCCCAAATTCAAGATGAAGCAACATGGCGACTCACAGTTTCTCCTAATGGATTTATCCAAACTTACGAAGAACTTTTTGGGTATCCATTCGATTGGTCTGTTGAACCTTTAATTCCTCCTAACCTTAATCAGCCAGATTTGCAGCTGCCTTTTGAACCTGGTATCCGCTGGACATTCACAGGCGGACCTCATGGCGGCTGGGATGGCGGATCTGCCTGGGCAGCCATTGATTTTGCCCCACCAAAAGAACAATTTGGTTGTATCCAAAATGATGAGTGGGTGGTGGCAATGGCAGATGGGCTGGTTGTTCGTTCCGATCATGGCGCGGTAGTGCAAGATTTAGACGGCGATGGACATGAAGAAACTGGTTGGGTGATTTTTTATCTCCATATAGAAACGCGAGATCGAGTTCCTTTAGGAACTTACATCACTGCCGGGCAGCATATCGGGCACCCTTCGTGCGAAGGTGGGGTATCCACTGGGACCCACGTTCACATTGCTAGAAGGTATAATGGAGAGTGGATTGCTGTTAACAGCAACCTGCCTTTTGTAATGGATGGTTGGATGGCTGTGGATACCGGTGAACTTTACGGAGGCTATTTACAGAAAGGCGATCAAGTGATTGAACCTTGTCAATGTAGAGATGAAGAAAACAAAATTGAACGCCCCTAATAAAAACTCACACAAAATTGGGATCCGTGTCCGGCTGGGAATCCTGGCTATAATAGTAGCCCTTACCTCTATTGTATGCAGCAGCGGCTATATTACCCCAGCAAGCCTCACACAAACAGCACAATACACTCCAGAAGAAACTATCGTCCCCACGGTTCAGTTTATCCGGCCTACGGAAACTACCACTCCTGAACCAACTGCAACGGCTACGACAGATCCCAGCTTATTCACCCCTACCCCAATATTTGACACCCCAACCCCATCGCCAACTCCGCTGCCCACTGCAACCCAGATTGCTGCTGATACTCCCCCAATGCAGTATTTTGCTCAATCTGGAGACACTCTGATGGGTATCGCGATCCGTTTTAACGTGCACCCATTCGAAATCGTCTCAGACCGTGAAATCCCAGAGACTGGCTTGATCACTCCTGGGCAGCTTCTCATGCTTCCCCAGCGTTTGGTGTTAACTACACCTCATAAAATCATTATTCCAGACAGTGAGGTAGTCTACTCACCCTCTGCGTTGGATTTCATTACAGAGATTTATGTCAATACTGTCGGCGGCTACCTGAGTGATTATTCGGAGTACCTTACATATAATGGCATCAGCACCGGGAGTGAAATCATTGAGATCACAGCCCTCAACCATTCGATCAATCCACGGCTGCTTTTATCTCTGCTCGAATACAATAGTAAATGGGTCCTGGGGGAACCAGGTTCTTTTTCTGAAGAATCGTACCCCATGGGACTTGTCAACGTAGATGAAACCGAATTATCGGTACAATTGAGCTGGGCAGCGAAACAAATTTCGATTGGGTATTATGGTTGGCGATCTGGAGAACTGACTGAAATTGAATTTAAGGACGGCACAACCCTGAGGATTGCTCCAGAATTAAATGCCGGCACGGTTGGCTTGATGTATTATTTTGCACAAATTTATACTCGAGATAAATGGTTTGCTGCCATGGATCCCGATCATGGATTCATCGAGCTACACAAAACCATGTTTAACGATCCAAAAGACCGGGCAGCAAACGTTGAACCGCTGCTTTCTCCTGGTATCCAGCAGCCTGATCTGATCCTCCCATTCCGGGTTGGCGATACATGGGCTTACACGGGTGGTCCTCACGGTGCATGGTCGGTCGAAGGGGCTCAAGCAGCTGTTGATTTTGCTCCAGGGAGTGTGGCTGGAGGTTGCTCTCCCTCGGAGGTTTGGGCTGTTGCATCCGCAAGTGGATTGGTGACACGCGTCGAACATGGTGTTCTGGTATTGGATCTTGATGGGGATGGAAATGAACAAACAGGTTGGGCACTATTCTATTTGCATTTATTACCCCATCCGACCATGAAAGAAGGACAATGGGTTAATCAAGGTGACCTAATTGGCAAGCCGTCTTGTGAAGGTGGTCGGGCAACGGGTACACATCTCCACTTTGCCAGAAAATATAATGGGGAATGGATTACAGCTGACGGGCCTATCCCGTTTGTGCTGAGTGGTTGGACTGTAGTTGCAGGGGATGAACCTTATAAAGGGACACTGACGAAAGGAAATCTTACTATCACGGCGTCAGATAAAGGAGCCTATACCTCCCGCATTGTGAGGGAACCCGACACCGGAGATGAATCCAATAGTTAGTTAACCGATGAAGAAATTGTTTATGATCGTCTTTTCCCTGGCAGCCAGCTTGCTGGTTCTTTCTGCCTGTGTTGCTCCCGAGGAACAAGGCTCCTCCAATATTTCCACGCCAGCCACACCAGTATCTCAAACCCCCACTCCCGGCGGTCCCACAGCGACCCCACTGCCTGTACGTGCGAATTACCTGCCTGGTGAACTTGTTGAATATACAGCCCAAAGTGGGGACACACTACCCGCGCTTGCCGCCAGATTTAATACCTCTGTGGAAGAAATTCGCCAAGCGAATCCAATTATCCCATCAGATGCCACCACCATGCCACCGGGCATGCCAATGCAAATCCCAATCTATTACCGCAATTTCTGGGGAACGACGTACAAAATTATCCCGGACAGGCTCTTTGTCAACGGTCCCGCGGCAGTTAGTTTTGATGTAGTGGAGTTTTCAAAGCGTTACAATGGGTGGGTCAACAACTATGTTGAATATGGAGCCGGAGAAAACCGCTCTGGCCCTGAACTCATCAACATCGTCGCTCAAAACTATTCGGTCAGCCCACAACTGCTGCTAGCACTCTCAGAATACCTCTCAGGAGCTCTGACGCGCCCAACATTATCGGAAGCCTCTGCCGATTACCCGCTTAAGTATCGTTCTAATCTCAACAAAGGATTTTACAGGCAACTCCTCTGGACAGCCAACAAACTGAATAACGGTTATTACGACTGGCGCAGAGGAGAATTGCTGGAATTTGACCTGCCAGACAAGACGCTTGAACGCCCTGATCCATGGCAAAATGCGGCCACAGTATCCCTTCAGAATCTATTCAGACTTATCTTGCCAATAGATCAATACAACCTAGCCGTCAGCCCTGAAGGTTTTGGAAAAACATGGGAACAGCTTTACGGTAATCCCTGGGTTGATAACCAACCTCATATACCAGGCAGTCTGACACAACCAGGGTTGTTGCTCCCATACCCCGCAGGTCAAGTTTGGGCTTTCACTGGCGGACCCCATACTGCCTGGGGTAACGGAGAACCTATGTCAGCAATTGACTTTGCTCCTGCTTCAGATTTAAGCGGATGCTATCTCAGCAATGAATGGGTAACCGCAATGGCTGACGGAGTAGTAGTGCGCTCTGAACCAGGATTTTTAACCCTCGACCTGGACAAGGATGGCGATGAACGCACGGGATGGGTACTCTTTTATTTGCATATTGAAGGCCGCGATATAGTCCCAAGCGGCACAGTAGTTTCCGCAGGAGATAATCTCGGACATCCTTCGTGCGATGGTGGGACTTCGACGGGAACGCATATCCATATTGCCAGAAAATTCAATGGCGAGTGGATTCTTACTGATAATCAGATTCCCTTCGTGTTAGAAGGGTGGCAAGTGATTAAAGGTCAGAACCCCTATGAAGGTACTCTGGAAAGATTTGAGAAAGTTATCAATGCTTGTGATTGTGCCACCCTGGATACCAATTTGCAAGCCACCGGTAATTACAACGGTATTCCTACAGCTCCTTTACCTAGCCCCACTCCTTAATGGGAACCCTTTCCACACAACAATAAATTACTCCAAATTTAGAAAACCAAATAATTGGTTGTGTTGGATCGATTACCAAAAGCGGTAAAGATCAAGACCGTAAAATAGCAGGTTGCTATCAACATTAAAAAGGGACATCACCCCGTAAACCATACGCCAGAAGAAACTCTGTGCGGATGGATCCAGAAGAAACAATGAAATAAACACAAACAAAATCAAAGAACTTGCCTGGTAAAGACGAGCAGCAATCGTACGAGGCAGGAAAGGCATGATAATTCCAAATCCATCAAATCCTGGAATGGGAAGCAGGTTGAAAACCAATGCCCATATCTGGATAAAGATCAGAAAATTCAAACCGGCGATGAATTCGGAATGTTGGGAAAAGTTTGCTGTCCGGTGATAATAAGCAAGTAAAAGTGACAAAATTAAGGTAAGTAATAATGTCACCAATGGTCCTGCTGCAGCCACCAAACTACGCA
>JARROY010000071.1:0-8046 GCA_037383445.1 Anaerolineales bacterium
GCTGCCCAAAATTTCGCTTTCTGGCTTGTTTTTATAGGTACCGGCTTGGATATCTCTGATCGATGGTGCTAGAGTCTGTGGCTCCAGGAAAGCCTGTGTCCCTGTGAGCAACTCTTCTATTGAGGAGCCACCCAGAGCCAGGGCGATCATCACCCCAAACAGCTTACAGGCATCTACGGCTTCCTTGGTGCCGTGAGTGGTTTTAGAGCTTTCCGCTGAGTAGTGGATCACCTCATCCAGGTCTGACTGGTAGAACATCGGGACCGGGGCTAATCGCATAATCGACCCGTTTCCCGCACTTCGGTGATCGGTGGAACCGCTGTACGGGTCGTTGGTTTGTTCGTAGCGACGCAGTGCACCACTGACGGTTGTTCCGATATCAAAACATCTTCCGGTGCTGCTCAGATAGCCCTCTTTCCACCAGCGGATGTAGCGATTGATCTGGTCTTTCACATCAAAAGCATCATTTTCCAACAAACTTTCAGCGAGGCACAGCGCCATTGAGGTATCATCCGTCCATTCGCCTGGTTGAAGACCAAATGGACCACCACCGACCATATCGGTGACGGGCGGGAAAGACCCCCGGGCTTTGAATTCAACCGTTGTTCCGACTGCATCTCCACAAGCTAAACCTAAGAGACATCCTTGGTAATTTTCCAACATTGCATACTCCTTTTTGGATTATCCGATTAATTAAGAGGTCGATGAATGAGATTAATTAAAGATTATACACAGGATTGGGAAAAGATTAGCTTTGTTAAAATTTAGGACTATTCTTCCCAAAATTATCTTTTTAGTATATAATTTTAACACTTAACCGTTTCGTTTGGAAAATAATCCTTGACGACCTAGCCTGAAAATTGTAATAAAAAGGCGAATCAATCGTATTAATATATGAAAGGCGGCATTGAACCAAGAGTTGAATCTGGTCGCTTATCCTCATTGACACGGGGATGATACTCTTGGGGAGCCAGTAGCGAAACCGGCCTAATGGTCGGTTATTTTGTTTAATCAAGGAGTATTTATGGACTAATAGATCATCGAACTGTCATCGAAAAAAGACATCTATTAAACAAAGGAAATTGATCGGTGTATAGATTGTTTGAGGAAACCGAAGAAGTGGTCCTTTTTATCCAAAGAAATTTATTTTTTATCTCTGCCTTTTTCACCACTTCAACAAGATTCCCTCACAGAAAACCAGCCGACGATTACTGGGGAGTTGCCCCGGTTAGCTTGTTTTAAAAACAAGTCAGGGCAGCCAGTAGTTGCTTTAACAAGCAAGAGTCGGATTACCGACTAAATTTGGAGGACGCAATGCTTAAAAAATTCTATAGGTTCTCATATGTAACTGGAATGATTCTCATCATTCTTTCAATGATGTTGTCGCTCAAATCCACCGACCCTGCAATCGCTGCAGGTAATCCAGGAACTCTATGGACGACGACGGTGGTTTGTGGTTTGGATCCAGTGGATGCAAACCATTTTGCCATTGGGGATAATATTTACCTTCACCTCAGAGGATTTGAGCCGAACAGTACACAAAATTGGGACATTGAAGGAGCTCCAGGAGGTGGAAGCTGTGATCCACATCCTCCGGATGACCCAGTCGCGGGAGGCACCGTGACTTTTGACGCCAATGGGGATGCCTGCTTCTTGGCGTATACTGTTTTACCTGACGATTGTGGTGAATACCAGGTCAAAGTGGGCACCAAAGGCGATAATTACCGAGTTGACGAGGCCGCCCCGCCGGTCGAGCTTGGTTTGGGTGTCGCAAAGTCACCTGATCCCAGCTCTGTACCCTATGATGGTGGAAATGTCACCTTCTCGATTACGATCACAAACACGGGCAATCGAGACCTGACGATCGACAGTGTTGGAGATAGTGTTTTCTCTGACCTGGGTACCTGTCCTGCGCTCATCGGAACGGTTTTAGCGCCAGGAGAGTCTGTTTCCTGCAGCTTTACAGGGTTTGTCAGCGGGGATCCAGGGTCAACCCACACCAATACCTTTACCGTGGACGCGGACTGGGAAAATCAGACCGTCACCGCATCTGGCATTGCTAACGTTGCCATCGGGACGTTGCCTCCCTTAGCCGGTTCCGTCCAAAAGTCCGCCAACCCGGTTTCGATTGAACCCGGCGGGTCGGTCACTTTTTCCGTATTGGTCTCGAATGACTCTACGGAAGCAATCACATTGAACAGTTTGACGGACAACGTTTTTGGGGATATCACCACCACCGGGCACGACGGCATCACTGCCACTACCTGTGCCACTGGAGGTACGATCAATCCCGCCAGCAGCTATTCCTGCTCCTTTACGGCCACCGTCAATGGGACCGTGGGAGGACCAGACCATGTGGACACGGTGAGTGCCGGTGTCTCGATGACGAATGGCCAGAGCACCACCTGGCAGGATTCTGCAACCGTTACCTTTGTTGAAGGTCCTGCTCTCAGCTTGAATGTGACCAAAGTCCCCTCAGTGACGTCTTTAGTTGCGCCAGGCGGATTTGTTACTTTTGATTTCACCATCGAAAATACCTCGAATGTGTTGGTCGATCTCGATAGCTTGATCGATACTGCATTTGGGGATTTGGATGGGAACGCATTGGGCGATTGTGTTCTGCCGGCTACGCTGGATATTGGAGAGAGCTACTCTTGCTCGATCACAGCGAACATTACAGGAACTGCAGGTGAAACTCACACAAACATCGTTACCGGGACGATTAGCTATGGTGACCTGACCGCAGAAGATTCTGCAACTGTCAACATTCCGATCACGGCTCGCCCCGTGCCGACAATCTCCGTTGTAAAGTCTGCCAATCCAACTTCGATGGACGCACCCGGCGGACCGGTCACTTACACGATTGATGTTACCAATACTTCAGCTACGATCTCCGTCCGGATCGATTCTATTTCCGATAACCGCTTTGGGGATTTGCTCGCCAACCTCCCAGAGAACGGCACCTGCCCCAGCTTGGCTGGCGTAGAACTAGCGCCCGCAGGGTCTACCAGCTGCACCTTCACAAGAAACCTGGTGGGCAGCGGCGGCACCACCCACGTAAATACCGTCACGGTGACGGTGCATGATGTGGACTTGGTCACCAATACAGCCGTCGGCACCGATGACGAGACCGTGACCTTTATCCCTCTCCCAACAATCTCGGTGATTAAATCCGCTGACGTCCCGAGAGTAAGTGAGCTGGGTGTGGATGTGAACTACACGATCACGGTTTACAACGAGGTCAATGAAGAACTGACCTTAACCAGCCTGGTGGACGACATGTTCGGCGACCTTGATAACCAAGGGGACTGCTCAATCCCGCAGACGCTGGCTCCACTTGGGAATTACACCTGTACTTTCCCAGCAAACATCAGCGGGGAAGCCAACACCAACCATGTCAATGAGGTAACAGCAACTGCGGAAGACGCTGACAAGAATCAGACCTATGACACCGATACCGAAACAGTCGCCTTTACAGATGTCCTCCCGACGATCTCGGTTGTCAAGACGGCTCTTGAAACTACAATAGATGAACCGGGTGGTTATGTTAACTTCATGGTTCAGGTGACCAACACTTCTGGTGAAGCTGTAACCCTGGACTCCCTGATCGATGACCAGTTCGGCAGCCTGGCTGGCGAAGGCACCTGCGCAGTGGGTGGGACGATCAACCCAGGCGCCACCTATTCTTGCCAATTCTCCGGATTGGTGGAAGGAGATGCGGGGTTTGTCCACACCAATACTGTCACAGCCTCGGCAAGCGATAATGACGGCAACACGGCCACAGCAAATGACTCAGCGGATGTGACCCTCACAAATGCCCCCACTCTCATCGAGGTCGTCAAGACTGCCTCTCCAATCCAGGTCACCGAACCTGGTGGGAATGTTACCTTTACGGTGCAGGTCAACAATCTGACGATTGAAGATGTGACCCTTACCAGCCTGTCCGATGATATCTTTGGCGATATCACCACCAGAGGCCATGATGGCATCTCTGCCACCGACTGTGCAACAGGCGGATTGATTGCTGGTTCCGGCAGCTATTCCTGCCAGTTCACGGCATTTGTCGGCGGTGATGCTGGTTTCCTGCATATTGATACAGTAACGGCGGTTGCGGTGGACAATGAGGGTACAGAAGCAACTGACTCTGACAGCGCCAATGTCGAGGTAGTGAATGCTGCACCTGAGATCCAGGTCATCAAGACTGCCGATCCAACTTCCGTACCTGCGCCGAATGCAACGGTCAGCTACACGATCGAGGTGGTCAACAACTCCATCGAAGCGGTCACTCTTGACTCACTGCTGGACGACCAATTTGGCAACCTGTTTGGACAAGGGGATTGTGCCAGTGGAGCGGTCATCCAACCTGGAGACTCCTACACCTGCACATTCGATCATGAGATCAGCGGGCAGAGCGGCGATACCCACACCAACGTGGTCACCGCAACCGCCTCGGATAATGAAGGCAACCCGGCAGTCGATACAGATGATGCTGTCGTTACCTTCACCGCCCCACCACAGCTGGTGCTGGTAGATCCCTGCAGTGTGGGGTGTGATCTTCCAAATGTGGTTGGACAAATCTGCAACGACGACCTGAATGTAGCTTACGTAGGGACAATCGAGTGGGATGCCTATGTAGATGATACAAGGATTGGTGGTGGATCCCTAACGGGTGTCGCAGCAGGTTCTTGTGTCGATCTTTCTTCACCGAGACAAGGGAACGGTCTGTACTCCATCTCGGTGACACTTGTGGACGAAAATAACCGAGTCCTTGAAACCTCGTGTGGTCCAATATCCTGCCAAGAACCAGGACCCACCCCAACCCCAGTACCTCCGGTGACCCCACCGACAGGAACACCTGGTGTCTTCATCCCTGTCACTGGCTTTGATTTCAGCATGGGAGGATTCATCTCGATGTTCCAGAATCTTGGTTTGGCGCTGGTCTCGGTAGGGTTGGTCATGCATGGTCTATCCCTGAACGAGAATAGTAAAAAGAAATCTAAGGGATAATCCAATCAATCAGTATGAGGCGGGGGGATGAAAGCTCCCCGCCTCATAACTTATTCTCCAAAAAGACATAAAGTGAAAAGAATGCTACAGGCAAAGTCTAACCATTCCTCGCCTTTGGCTCTTAAAAGTGCCATTCTCATGCTGCTAGGCAGTTTACTGTTGGGTTTTGTGATCACCCGGAGCATTTATGAGTACCTCAAATATAACTCAGCTCTTGACGAAGTAGATGTGGAAATCTCTGTTCAGGAAAATGTTCCGCAATTGGTCTTAGATACAAACCGATCAACCTTTGACCAGGAAGTTCTCAGTCAGGAAATGAGCAGCCCCCAAGAGATCATCGAACTGCAAAATCAGGGTGCCAATGACTGGGGTGAGTCTTATGCCCTTCGTATCCCGAGGCATATCGAGATCCCATCGATTGATCTGGATGCTGAGATTGGGTTTGCGAGCTTACGAGATGTTGAGATTGATGGAAAATCCTACCAGCAGTGGGTAGCACCAGCAGATCTTGTGGGGTGGCATTACGAGTCGGCTGTGTTGGGAGAGCCTGGAAATACGGTGTTGAATGGGCATCATAATGTCTTTGGGGAAGTCTTCAAGGAATTATCTTTGGTGGAAAAAGGGGACCAGATTGTGATCCAATCGGACTATGGAGACTTTTATTACAAAGTGGCATCTGTGATGATTTTGCCGGAACGATTCGAATCGAGTGAAGTGCGATTGCAGAATGCCAGATGGATTCAACATTCTGAGGATGAAAGACTGACTCTGATCTCCTGCTGGCCGTATGAATCCAACACGCACCGGGTGATTGTGGTGGCCTTTCCAATCGACGTGCCAGACCAGGCAGAAACTACTGGGGGAACTTCTATTTCTTCTATCCAGATTCCCCGGTAGCATCTCCAGGAACTGCGACAACGAACAATCGTCCCCAAGACTCTACCCCCTGATTTTCAATGCAGGTCTGGAGGATCAATGAATCTTCCAGGCCATATACTTTATAAAATAGATCAGAAGCGGTTAGATATTCCCCGGAATTATCCAAATTAAGGAAATTAGAGTATGGGGAATTTGGTTGAAGCGCCTGATAGCTGAGGATATCCACGATCGTGTATTTTTGGATCGAGCCGTCTCCGAAAACAAGGTAAACGGCCTGCCCTGTCTCCAGATCAAAGAAAGTTTCCCCGGCCAAGTAATTATGTGCAAGCATCCCGATCGTTCCATAATCCCGCGCCATGCCGAATTCTGTAACGACATCTTCGTTCGTGGAGATATAGCCCGGGCTGGCGGCTGGCTGCTGCGCTACATCCATGGCGAGAACATCATAAGCAAAAATGCCGGTGATGACACCATCTTGGCCTGTCGCCACATTACTGATGAAATCACGAAATTCTTGGGAGAATTTGCCAAAGGCAATATCTCTGGCACCTTTGATGGAGGTTTGGCGGTTGTCGCTCGGTCCCTGGTCTGTTAGATCTAAGGTGTTGTCTAGAGATGATTTAGCTGCAACTTCTCCCCCCACAAAAAACACTGCCGTAGATAACAATACAATGGAGATAACCCGTGATAGTAGCTTGAACATTCTAATCTCCTGTGATGAGACTGCCGGTTTAGACAGTCGAGGTTGCAATGATTTGTTCGTCCTTGTGTGATCGATGACCGGTTGCGGATCGATCGGGCTTTTTTTGTAATTTGATTGTATTTTTGGGAGTGGGAAAAAATAATGGTACCTATGTACCAAAAAGGAGGTTCTAACAAAAGTGTAAACTCGTCGAAATTTTTCAGCAGGATGTGAATTTCAACGCATACCGTGCCAGTTAAAGAGCGATCTGCCTCAAAAATCTCTATCAGTCAGCTGGAGATTATTATGTAAACAGTGATCTGAAACAGTACAGAGATAAGCGTTTTCTGCGATATACTCAATTAAGTAATCTAGACTTTCCCTGGGTGAGAATCCCTATTTTGGTTCACTCAGTTTGACGTTAAAAATCAAGGACGAATCTTATGATCAGATCGATTGGCATGAGTTCTGAAGGTGAAATCAGAATAAACGTTAACACAAGTCAGTATCCTGAATGGATTAAAAATCCCGAGAATTTACTCTGGGTAGATATTTCAGGTGAACCCACTCGCGAAATAGAATCCATTCTGCTGGATGACTTTAATTTTCATCCGCTCGCAGTAGATGATGCTTTGGTTGAGACCCACATCCCAAAGGTGGATGATTGGACGGATTATCTGTATCTGGTGATGAGAATTGTGTTGCTGCTAGAAGATCGCGAAGACCTGGAGATCGAGACCCCAGAATTGGATGTTTTTCTTGGATCAAATTATCTGGTGACTTATCATAAAATTCCATTAACAATCATTGATACGATCTGGCAAATGTGCCAAAGGGATTCACGCACCTTGGCTAAGGGTACAGGCAACCTCTTCTATCAGATTGCGGATGAACTGATTAATCAGTATATGCCGATTATGGAAAGGATTGACGAATTGAGCGATCAGATCGAGGATGAGGTTTTTGACAATCCTAAACCAATGGTATTAAATAAAATTTTCAGTTTGAAGCGAGCATTGTTAGAACTGCGGCGGGCACTGATCCCTCAGAGAGAAGTATTTAACAAACTGGCTCGAAAGGATTTTGCCATCATTAGGGATCAGGATCAGGTATATTATCGAGATGTATATGACCATATGGTGCGGCTGCAGGAAATTAACGAAGGATTGCGGGATCTGATCAGTGGGGCATTGGAGACTTACTTGTCAGTGGTGAACAACCGGATGAATGAGGTGATGAAAACCTTGACCGTCATCACGACCTTGTTTATGCCGCTTTCTTTCCTGACCGGTTTTTTCGGAATGAATTTTTTTCAAGCCGCAATTCCACTAAAAATATGGACGGGTAAGCTGGTATTCGGTCTGGTATTGGCTGGGATGATTGGCATCCCATTTGGGATGTATCTGTGGATGCGGCGCCGTAATTGTATGTAAGTATTTAAACACCAAGTTAAAATTTGGGGGAAAATAAAATTTAGG
>JARROY010000072.1:0-15654 GCA_037383445.1 Anaerolineales bacterium
TCCTTGAGAAGTGGACGGTTTGTCCCTTTTTCTTGGCGCTCTTTTTTTAATTCTAGTGCCAGATTAAGCATTTCCTGGAGTTCCTGGGGTGAATAATCTCCAACGGACAACAAATCTTTCATATCAATTTTCTCCTCAAGCATATAGGGTTCAGACGTTGAGAGTATATCATAGGAAAAAAAGAAGTTGGCACCGTTTTTCAAAGGGTAATCAGGGATGTCTCAGGCAAAAAATAACAATCATCGATTCTAACTGTATAGACCCAAAACGTCATATTTGGACTCCGAAATTGGTCACGATGCTCAAACTATTGGGCAATTATTCGTGTAAAATGATTTAAGGAAAATTAGCTTATTGATTGACCATTTGTATAGTTTTGAAACAAGCTTCCCCTTATTATTGATGTGGATCGGAAAAAATTTCATTTACTTGAAATAACGTTCAGATTTTAATTGAATATTGTTCTTTTTAATAAATATAGGTTTTGCAAACAAGAACAATAAGTGTTTTTATCAGATTGCGGAGATGATAATGTTGCACAAATCGGGATATCCATTGTGGATATTAACGTTTTTCATGCTTACACTTTTTCTTTCAGCTTGTGGGTATACTCGCACATCGATTAATGATCCAAGAAAATTGGTAAGTCTCTCAACAGCAAAAATGCAGCAATTAAAAGGATTCCAGTACCAAATCAACCGCACGGGTGAGCCTGCATTTCTTGACTATAACGAAACGATATCCTTTCGAAAAGCGGAAGGTTTTTACGTAATCCCTGATAGAGTGACTGCGAAGGTTAGGGTTATTACATCTTTAATTGTTGCCGAGGTAAATATCATTAGCATTGGGGATAAACAATGGGAAACCAATCTCGTGACTGGCGCTTGGCAAAGGGTGCCAGCTGAATATGCTTTTCAACCTCAAACCTTACTAAATCCTGAGACTGGTCTCCAGGCAATATTGGAGGAGCAACTATACGACCTCACTCTTCTTGGATTAGATGAAATCGAAGAGCTTCCTGGAAAAAAACTTCACCATATCCATGGGCTCCTTAATGGTGATGCTGCCTACAATTTAACCTATGGGATGATTGATAATGAAACTTTGGATGTAGATATCTGGGTTGATCCCGAATCTTATGTTATTCATCGTGTCATCGTTATCGATCCAATGAATGAAGGCGAGGATGAAGATACCGTGTGGCAAATTGATTTCTGGAATTTTGATAAGGTAATTGAGATAAATCCTCCTTTGGAGGAGAAATGACTGAGCAACATAGAATTGGAAGGATTATCTACAAATAGAGTTTGGAATCGGTCAAACACTTGCACCTATGTGTGAAGCGGTAAGTAACCACGCATTACAGGATTGTCTAAAACTTTTTTATTTGAAGGAATAAACAAGGAGATGTAAAAATGACGGAGAATCAAGAATTTGACGAGGAAGATGTTGAAAAAACCCAAAATCCGGATAGCGAAGGTATACAGGAAGCTGATGAATTCCAACCATCAACTGTTAAGAAATCTGGCACCAAATGGTGGATTGCGGGACTAAGTGGACTGATTGTATTATGCATTGCAGCCTTAGCCATCTTTGTTGTCCTCGATCCTTTCAATATTCAGGCCAGGTTTTTTGGTTCACCGGACCCGATTACTAAAATGATCCCTGATGATACGATGATGTATCTCGGTGTAAATTTATTTGAATTAAATTCTGCAGAAATGAGGGGAATCTTTAAAGCCTTCCGAGAAGCATACGACATAGACCCAGAGGAAGTGGAAACCAACCTTCATCAGGATTTAGGGTTTTCGGTTATGGAGGATCTTACACCTTGGATTGGTCAATTCGCAGGATTCGCCTTGATGGATCTTCCAGATGATTTTTTCAACTATCCAGGGGAAGTTCCACCAATGATGGTTTTGGTTGAGGTGAGGAATAAAAGCAAAGCCAACAAATTTGTGAATGATTATGTGACATACCGAGAAGAACAAGGAGATGAGTTTGTAACGACCCAAATCGGTAGGTATACGTTTTATGAACTTCAGGAGGAAGATTTCCCAATCTTGATTGGACTATATAAAAACATGTTGATATTGGGATCCAAAGCTGATGTCGTTGAAAATCTGGTCGATTTTAATGATCGGCTATTTGGGAAGCCATCTTTGGGGAAGTCTGGGGAATATAAGGAAGTTTTAAAACAGATGCCGAAAAACAGATTTGCATCTCTTTATTTTGACTCTGAAAAATATTTCCAATTGGTTGAAGGAATGAGCGAGGATATGTATGGGCTAAATGGGGCTTTCTTTAATAACCTACAAACATCAACCCTTAATTATGGACTTTCTATTACGGCTGTTGAACCGGGTTTGGAATTTGATATCTTCCTCAAAACTGACAGCGAAAATTTGCCGAATAGATTGATAAATTTAGAAAAACCTGATTATGAGCAACAACTGGCGAATTTTTATCCTGATAACACCATGCTGTTTGTATCCGGGTATATACCAGAGGGTTACGTGGAAAATTATTCAGAGTCATTTCAATCTCAACCTGGTGTCGATGAGTCAATCGTTGCTGATTATCAAGAGGCAATTGAATTGTTTGAAGACCAGTCAGGTGTGGACTTGGAAAAATTGGGGCAATCGATTGAAGGAGAATTTTCGATTGGCCTTTATGAACAATCTGAAGGGTTTTTAAACGAGGTGGCAATGATGCCGTTTGGTTTGAACATTATGATCGGGATTAATGATTCGACAGAAATTAGCAAACTATTCGATTACTTGCATGAATTAGGAATCTCTCTAGGATTATTCTTTGACATCACATATCCGGAAATAGCTGGTTATGAGTTGGAGGAATGGGCATACCATGATGCAGAGTTTGATTTTCCTATATTGGCATTTGGCATGAGTGATGAAAATGTTTTAATCACGACAGGAGGTGGAGTTTTAGAACTGTTATCGGGTGAAGGTGATTCATTGGCTAACAGCTCGAAATATCAAGAGACATGGGAGTTTTTCTCAGAAGGCGATGTGCCAGGATTTTATTTGGATTTGGAAAGTTTTTATGAGATGCTGGAGGCGAACGATCCTTATGGTGAGTATTCGACACCTGGTGGAGGAAGTATTCTAGGACCAATCACGCATCTTGCAGGAGCATCCTCGGCTGGAAATCCCAATCAGGCTCGTTCAACAGTGATTTTGTTTATTGATTATGAACTTACCGAATAATAGTTAGGCTAATTGAAAAAAATGCGCTCAATTTGAGCGCATTTTATCCGTAGAGAACGGAAATCGCCTTATTTGTCAAAATGTTGTCCCGCGATAACTATGCCGTAAAAGTAATATCCGCCATTTGGTTTTTCAGAGAAGTAGAGCAACGCTGCCCCTTGACCATCCTGTCCCCATCCCTCGCTGTACATTACCTCAACAATGTTTGCATCAGGGGGAAAGATCTGTTCGGGCTGCATCCCGAAAAGTGGTGGGAAGAGCGATTCGTCCAGGGTGAAGGTCATCTGGCTGGGATCTGGTGGAATTAGATTGTTTTCAAATTCTCTCAGAGCTTCTTCGCGGGTGCGTTCAACTCCCTCTGATTGCCAATATCCGATCTTAAAAGGTTCTCCCATATAGCCTAACAGCGGCTGTGTATTGCGAGACCGGAAACTAGCCTGAACATTGCAGATTACCCACATCAATCCATCTGTATCCCTTACCTGGTTGCAGTCCAGAGTTCCAGAAAGTGGGGAAGCGTCAGATGAACTGCCCGCTTGCTGGATTTGTCCCATACAAGGTGCTGCCATCCCCTCTGGGGGATCTGAAGGAAGAATGGTCGGAAGCTGGACTGGGGTATTTGGATCTAACGCCATCGAGTGCAAAATCGCTTGGATATCAGGATGGTTTGCATCTGGAGCTGGCGCAAATAAAATGTTAAAGTTATTTGTGTATGGCAGCAAGTAAAAGCTTCCTTCGCCAAAGGTACCCCAAGTATTTACTTTAAGAGACATCTTCCCACTGATTTCAAGCCATTCCGTGGAGGTGATTCCGTGTTCGCTATCAGGATTGACCAATGCAACTGCCAGATCTTCCAGGCTGGACGTGGGGCTAAGCCCATATTCAGCCATAGTATGGTACCCAAGATCAAATTTCAAACCACCAATTTCCCAGACAGTCCCGCCGCGCTTTGGTCCTAAACTTGTGATGAAATCTTGGGTGAAATTGTTCACCGAAAAGCTTCCAAGTCCAGCATTATTCTGTTGAGGCGGCATATCCACTACCCAAAAGCAAGGAATGGCAAAACGCAAGCCAGTCCGGGGGTCCTCAGCTTCTACCCAATATTGAGAAAAATCTTCTCCCTCTGGGACATCGGACACTGGCGTGTTTTCAGGTATGATTTCTGGTTCGGGTTCAGGGGTATCAATCAACACTGCTTCATCATTTGATGGTACAGGGGTGGGGTTTTCTATCCCGAATTGGAATTGCCCACAGGCTAAACCTGCAATCATCAGTATGACAATCAACGTGAGAATCTGATATTTTGGTTTCATTTTGTATCTCCATTCAGATAATGGGCAGTGCCCAAATTTACTATCTGAATTGTAACGAATCGATAGTTCGAAATGGTGGCAGTGAGGTCTTAATTTTGTTTAAGGAGGTTACAGTTCTGTAACATTGCGGACAGGGAGTGAGATTGTTATTACGGTTCCTTTATCGATCTGGCTGCGAATCGCAACTGTCCCACCGTGACGGCGGATGATTGCTTGAACCAAAGCCAGGCCTAATCCGCTTCCTTGGATACCACGCGCCCCTTTACCGCGGAACAGTTCAACCCAAACCTGGTCAATTTCATCAGCCGGAATCCCAGGACCTGTATCTGCAATTTCTATGCGGACATTACTGCCGTCTTCGCTTGCACGGATCTCAATCGTATCAAAATATCAGGTAAAGGCCAGGGAGCTTGAGGCGTGGTCAGCGTGATAATCCTTTGGGATCTTACGCGGTCCTTTGAGAGTTCGTAAACATCTTTTAACAGGTTAGGAAGGCTAACTCTACTTAATTCGATGGTTCGCGTTTCTAAGTCGGATAGTTTGCGTAAGTCTGCAACCAATCGGCTTAGACGTTGGACCTGAGTTTGAACACTATCAATAGTAGGCTGTTGATCAACAGAAGTCAGGTTTGCTAGTCCAGCCATAATTGCAGTAAGGGGATTCTTGAGTTCGTGATCCAACAAACTGAGAAACCGCCGCCGGTCCCTGGCAGCTTCTTCCAAGGCGTTATTTTCAATCAGATCTAACTGGTATTTTACAAAAAATATTAGGGCTAGAAGAGTGGAAAGGATTAAACCAAGAACGAAAACAACTGTACCAATGTCTGCCCGGAGGAAAACGATCGGGTTAGATAAAGGGGTGAAGTTTAATGCAGCCCCCGCTGAGATTCCCAGAAGGAGGGGAATAAGAACAAACCAATATTTTCTAAATATCATCCCTACACCTGGACGTCTTCAACAAATCGATAACCCTGACCGGGTAATGTTTCGATATATTTCGGTTGGCTCGCATCATCTCCAAGGGCGGAGCGGAGTTCTGCAATGCGTGTATCTACAGCCCTTGTCCCAATGGGATAGTCCCACCCCCAAACCGTATCCAAGAGTCTTTCCCGGCTGACGACTTCATCCGGATGGGTCATTAAATATTCTAGTAATGCAAACGCTTTTGGTGTTAGATTGACGATCTCGTCATTGAGCGTAATTCTTTTGGCTCGTCTATCTAAGGTGATCGGCCCGCTAGTCAGCCTCCAGGCTGCTGCTAATGGTGGATGCCCGTGTTTGGCACGACGCAATACCGCGCGAATACGTGCGACCAGTTCATGCGGGTTGAAAGGTTTATTCAAGTAATCATCCGCCCCTTCTTCTAAAGCCATTGCACGTTCTGTTGCTTCTCCGATCTGGGTCAGGAGGATCACCGGGATCCAGTTTTCTTCCTTGCGCAATTGGCGTAAAGCCTGCCTGCCATCCATCACAGGCATTAAGACATCCATGATCACAATATCAGGTTGGATACGCTGAATTGATTTCAGGGCTTGCTCTCCATTTTTGGCGAGTGATACTTGAAAACCAGAGCGCTCAAGAAATGCGCCCAGATTGTCTGATATTGCTTCTTCATCATCCACCAATAGGATTTTGATTAATGTATCTTCGCTCATGGTTGATTATCCATCAAAGAGATAGAAAACAAATCAAATGATTAGTTCGATTGAATTTTGTTAGGAGGAACCATAAATCTTAACCATCTGTTCAATAAAAATTGTCTGGATTTTTGGATTATCTGAAAATTCCAACCCGATGCTCATCATACCTGGTTTGAGGGCATTTGGCCGGCACCAAACAACACGAGCTAAAAATTCAAACTTAACCATCCCATTGACAGTTTGATTAAACGGGATATAGAAGTTGTAATCTTTGTCAGTTTGGTACGATTTTTCTGTGATGGTAAGCAATCCGCCCTGAGAAATATTAATCACACTTCCAACCAATTCCTCAGAAGAACCATCGTACAAATCAAGATTGACAATCGAAAAGCGCCTCGATTTCCTGCGTTCCATAGAAAGTCCTTATATTATGTTTCCTAAACGATATCGAAGATATTAAACATTATATTTTTTTATATCCAAGCTTTCATCAATAGTATCGTTTGAGTTTATGGATAAAATCTGTTTCAACTTATTTTGGTTGATTCAGTGTCACATTATCCGGGTTGCTTTGGGCAACCTCAACACTGACATGTTCACCTTCTAAGTATTCCGGATCAAATTTTACAGCAAATATCTCCCAGGTACCTTCAGCAATTGGCATGGAAAAATCGCCCACCGCATCAGTCCTTCCAAAGGAGACCGCTCCATCGTCACGTACAGCTCGGACATTCATCTGGCTGACCGGTTCATCTTTTGCATCGACCACAATACCGGAGATAATCAGATTTGTTTTCTCATAGGTAAAAAGGATATCTTCCTCTTGTGGGAGGGTGATGAAAACCCGATCTATTACTTGAATATAGCCACTGAGCTGGCAGTTTAAATCGGCGATCGGGCTATCGCAAAGCCACGAGACAATTTGAATGTCAAAGGTTCCAGTTAACCCCTCAGGCAAATAGACCTCAAAATCACCGTTGTCGTTTGAAACTACATCCGTGCGGAGATCGACATCATCATATTGAAGGAGGGTGGCAACGTTAACCCCAGGTATCGGATTCCCCTCAGTGTCTTCCACTCTTCCCTGGATAATTTGACCTTCGCTAATTGCAGCGAGAGGCAAACTGCTCACCTCGCCGTTTAATTCAAGGAAATCCGTAGCCATCCAGCCTTCAACTGTCGGTTCATCCTCCAATTCTATCTCTACGTTGACCCACCTGTTATCCGGAGTGCGCTCCAAAGCGGTTAAAGCTGTATCCTTTACAAAGGTGTTAATGATCTCAAAGAATGTACTGGGACCGGCTCTTAAATTTAAGAAATCTGCTTGAATCGAACCAGAAATAGGCGGAGATGTGGTTGGGGTAGCTGTTTGGTATGGCGTAGAAGATGGTGCTGGGGTTTTAGTAGGGGCTGTGGTTGGTGGCACGGTTTCCGAAGGTTGTGCAGTGAGGGTTTGAGCAAGGGCTGTCTGAATATCTCCAGGAGAAGGTGTTGCCGCTTGAGGAGCACAACTAATCAGTAGAATAACA
Organism: Anaerolineales bacterium; assembly: GCA_037383445.1. GTDB lineage: Bacteria > Chloroflexota > Anaerolineae > Anaerolineales > UBA11579 > UBA11579. Next base: position 7,712 of record JARROY010000072.1, read on the forward strand.
GCAAAACTGCTGGCAACTAAAAGACGAATATATCTATTCCATTTCATCATCTTATCCTTTTCATTTCTTTCGACACTTCAGCGCTCAATCATCTCTGTATAAGAGATTAACAGAGGTTCGATGACCTGTCCAGAGTTTGTGATCTTGAAAACATTACTAACATTCATGAGTGGGGTGCTATTAGATAAAAAGCAGATTGCAGTCCCATCCCAATCATGATTATAACCTTTGTTTTTAACCGAGTATACTTGTTTGATAGAGGATTAAAATTCATTAATTTGGCGTCAAAGTTACACCGTTTAAGTAAAATAAATTTCGAAAGTTCTAATTTTGGCGATCTCAATCCTCTCGCGGTATAATCAAAATACCAATAGACCATAGGATTATGGAGGTTGCATGAACCAAAATAAGATCAGGGTGATCGTAGCAAAGCCTGGTTTAGATGGGCATGATAGGGGTGCAAAAGTAGTTGCACGGGCGTTGAGAGATGCAGGTATGGAAGTAATTTATACTGGTCTGAGACAAACGCCTGAAATGATCGCCGAGGCCGCTTTGCAGGAAGATGTGCATGCAGTTGGACTATCTGTTTTGTCTGGAGCTCATATGGCATTGGTGCCGCGCATCATGGAACTGCTTGAGGGAAATGGACAGCAGGATGTAGGGATATTCATCGGCGGGATCATCCCTGATGAGGATGTTCCCAAGTTGAAGGAAATGGGCGTGAAAGGTGTTTATGGACCTGGAACGTCAACCGATTTAATTGTCAGTGATATTCAGACGTTTGCCGAGCGGTTAATTGATTCATGATTGATATTCAGCCGATTCTAAAAGGTGATCGGTTAGCTCTTTCACGGTTGCTTTCCCAGATCGAGAACGACACGTTGGTCGGGCAGCGAGCATTATCTGAATTGTTTCTCCACGGTGGTCAAGCACAGTTAATTGGTGTTACAGGTGCCCCAGGAACTGGGAAGTCTTCCTTAGTTAACCAGATCGCGTATCACTACCGCCACCCTGTAGATGGCAGTGATCCTTTAACTGTCGCGGTGGTTGCTGTAGACCCCAGTAGTCCGTTCAGTGGAGGAGCCGTTTTAGGTGACCGCATCAGGATGAATGCCCTCACAGGGGATCCGGGTGTTTTTATTCGATCAATGGCGTCTCGAGGTTCATTAGGAGGTTTGGCAAAAACTACAGCTGGTGTTGTACAAGCTTTTGATGCAGCAGGCTATGAAGTGATCTTGATTGAAACGGTTGGGGCTGGGCAGGCCGAGGTAGATATTGCCAGGTTGGCACACACTACCCTTGTGGTAGAAGCTCCGGGTTTAGGTGACGATATTCAGGCGATAAAAGCAGGAATCTTGGAAATAGCAGATATCCTTGTCGTCAACAAAGCTGACCGACCAGGTCTTGAGCAAACCGAACGGGCATTAAAAAATATGCTTCAATTGGCGCACCCGGGCAGGCGCATTTTTAAGATTTACGGTAATTCGGATCAACTTACCGACGATCAAGCGGATGAACCATTGTGGGCACCCCCCATTAAACGCACAATTGCCACCGATGCAACAGGCATACCCGAACTGATGGATTCGATTAAAACGCATCGTGAGTATTTAGAACAAACCGGAGACTTAGCCAGAAGGGAGCGCTCTCGGCTGGCTTCTGAACTTGAGGTGTTGATTGAAATGGCATTGGTTTCTAAATGGAGAGATTCTTTGCACGATGGCGCATATACAGCGGTTTTAGATCAATTGGTCACAAGAAAATTGTCTCCCCAAGAAGCTGTTCAAAAGTTGGTTTCTTTGGAGGTATCCTGATGATATATGGTGCGAGAATCCGGTTGGTGGGTATCGAGCACGAAGATTTACCCTTATTTGTTAAGTGGATCAATGACCCTGAAGTCCGGCATGGATTGCAAATGTACCTCCCGATATCAATGGCCCAGGAAGAGAAATGGTTTGAAAAGTTACTCGATCGGCCGCAGGAGACCCAGCCTTTAACAATTGAGACAAAAGATGGAGATGAGTGGGTTAAAATTGGGAATATGGGTTTCTTTGAGTTCGACCACCGTGCCAGAAGTGCTGAGGTTGGGATTATGATCGGTGAAAAAAATTATTGGAACCAAGGGTATGGGACCGAATCGATTACGCTTCTACTTAAACATGGTTTTGAAACCCTCAACCTAAATCGGATTATGCTGCGAGTGTATGAGGATAATCCTCGTGCAATTCGGTGCTATGAAAAAGCCGGATTTGTACACGAAGGAAGATTACGTGAAGCACGTTACTTTGAGGGGGTGTATCGAGATGTTATGCTTATGAGTGTTCTGAGAAGAGAATGGGATGAACTTAGCCATAAAGGATCAAAATGAGTAGGCGAAGTGATGTAAAAATCTATGGAGATATAAAACTTTATGCAGGGTCGGGAAATATCCCGCTGGCCAATAAAATTGCTGATTATTTAGGCCAAAAATTAAGCGGTCGAGAACTCATCGAATTTCCGAATGAAAATATTTTGGTTAAACTCGATGATAGCGCACGAGGGCAGGATGTTTATGTCATCCAATCGACCAGCCGGCCTGTTCATAAGAATATTATGGAACTGCTCATTATGCTGCAAACGCTTCGCCTGGACTCAGCTGGGCGAATCACAGCAGTTATTCCTTACATGACATATGCCCGTTCTGATAAAAAGGACCAACCGCGGGTGCCGATCACAGCTCGTTTAATGGCAGATATGATTGAAGTTGCAGGGGCAGACCGGTATATGACTCTTGACCTGCATGCCGGGCAAATTCAGGGCTTTTTTTCTATCCCCGGGGATGTTCTAACTGCATTTCATAATATTACAGATCATGTGGGCAAGGTCTTAGGAACGATGGTAAACCCAGTCGTGGTTACTGCCGATTTGGGTTTTGCTAAGAAAGGTCGAAATTTTGCCAATGATCTAAATTTACCTCTTGCCCTGATTGAAAAAAGACGAGCCAAACGTGGTGATAAAACTGAAGCTATAAATTTGGTTGGGGATGTTAATGATCGGGATGTGATATTGGTGGACGATGAAATTGATACAGCGGGGTCTGTCTCTCAGGCAGTTGGTTTACTAAAAAGGATGGGGTGCAGAGATATTACCTTAACTTGTGTTCACCCGGTGTTTTCATATCCTGCTATCGAACGGTTGGAAAAATTAGAACTCAAAGAAATTATCTGCACGGATACACTCCCAATATCTGATGAAACCCGGCATCGACTGAGCGGGAGATTAACCGTTCTTTCTATTGCTCCTTTGCTAGGTGAAGTGATTCTTCGAGCGCATGAAGGCCGCAGCGTTGGAGAAATGTTTAACGAATGAGAGAGAATTGATCAATGCCTGAACTGCCAGAAGTTGAAACAATCGCCAGAACACTGCAGAAAGGAACTCAATACGCTCCCAGTATTGTGGGTAAAACAATTACTGGAGCAAATGTTTATTGGGCAAAAACCGTCGCAGTTCCTGACTGGCAGGCGTTTCAACAATTAATTATTGGACAAAAGATTAATAATGTAGGTCGCAGAGCAAAATATCTAGTGGTTAATTTGGACCAGGATACATTGTTGATACACCTTCGGATGAGCGGAGACTTGTTAGTAGGGCCTGCAGGAGAGCAGCTAGCCAACCATGTTCGAGTGTCTCTCGAATTGGATAAGGAATGGCAGTTGGCTTTCAATAACCCACGGAAGTTTGGCCGTATGTGGCTTTTAGAAGATCCGCAAGTTCTCTTTGATAAACTTGGCCCGGAACCCTTTGATTCAACTCTAAATGGGCAGATGTTTTGGCAAAAATTACAGCGTCATAAAAGACAAATTAAACCGCTGTTGTTAGATCAAAATTTTATTGCAGGGCTTGGGAATATTTATGCAGACGAAGCTTTGTTCCTTTCAAAAATTCATCCTCTGACCAGAGCTGACAAAATTAGTTTGACCCTAGCAGCATCCCTGATAGAAAATATCCGCCAAGTTTTGGATGAAGGAATCCGGCGAAACGGTGCCAGCATAGACTGGGTTTACCGGGGTGGATATTTCCAGAATTATTTTAGGGTCTATCAAAAAACAGGAGAGCCGTGTTTGAATTGTGCTACTCCTATAGAACGGATTGTTGTTGGGCAACGCGGAACGCATTTTTGCCCCACTTGTCAGGTGATCCTTTAGGAGGAAGTTATGGATGCACTTACTTATATTGTTGCAATGATGGCTGCACTCGTCTTTGGCTGGATAGGATATTTTTTAGGTAATTTTTTCCCGGTCTTTGGAAAAGCAAAGAAGTTAAAACAAACCAATCAGGCATTGGGACGAAAAATGGTCGATGTAGACACTGATCCGGTCAAAGCGAACGTTCAGAAGGCCATTGACTGGCTGCTAGAGCGAGATCTGGAAGAAAGCAGTGAACAAATTGAGAATGCAGAAAAGACAACCCCTCAAGCATTTTCTGAGGATAGTAATGAAGTACATGAAGATTCGGATCGAGTCAATATTACACCTGAATCGGGGACTATTCCAAGAGTGGTATATGTAAACGAACTCCCACCCCAAATTGGAGAGGGTGCTTTAGTCCTTTGGCACGATAAACGCAGGAAGAAATTGGTGGCTCGAGTGGATAATGAATTAGTTGACCTTGACACGGGATTGAGCACCAAGCAGCACGCCGCCCTGTCAATGCTGTTGGTAGATTTGCAGGAACGTGTAGGGATTTCTGCCACATTGCGAGAAGCCATAGCTGAAGACACGGATAAGGTGATCGCTGAAAAAGACCGAAAGCGTCTGGTGCCTCCCAAAGAAGAAGAAGTGCAGCGTCCATCTTTCAATCCGATAAAAAGTTTTGTGAATTATGTTCAGGCAGATATCCCAAAGCTCAACGATGCACCGGAAAGCATTCCGGACCAGATTAATGAAATCCTGCAAGATTTGATCAAAGAAACGCCTTTGGAAAACAAAGGCATCTTAATGGCAGATTGGCCAAACCGAGGTGTGGTATTTATCGTTGGTGTGGATGTCTATGACGATATCCACAAAATTCCAGATTCTGACATTCGCTTCGCGATTCGAACCGCAGTAAAGAAATGGGAAGAAAGTCAGGAAGGGGAGTAAATTAATCCTCCTGCAAGCATAAACCCAATCACCCAAGTTGCTCCATTTGAAAAGCCAGTTGGAATCTGGAAAGGACATATTGACACAACCGTGTGAGGACTTATATCCAAGGTGATCATGCCAGTATTCTGCGTGCAAGGCGCGGCTTTCGTCAAAATACATGGTCCAAGGAACACTCATTAAATAGTAAGCATCTTCATCCCCGAGTTCGCCAGCCATATTGGTAGCATCAAGTTTCTCATAAATTTTAAACAACCCCGGACGAGTAAATGTTCGTGAAGAGCCAGATGTAACGAGGGTGGCAAATATCATCTGGTTGTTTTCATAGACTGCTAAAGTTTGTTCAAAGATGTTGATCTCAATCCAGCGTCCATTGGTCACGCCTTCGGGTGGATGATCCATTGGATATACCAAAGCCACTTGAGTCATATGCACCCATTCATCGGGGGATAACATATACCAATCGGAGAGTCCAACTTTTTCTTCCTGAAATACTTCTACTAAGCTGTACCTTGGGATGACATTGCCTGTTGGGGGTGCGTAGTAACTGGGTTCTTTCAGTGTGGATGTATCTTTGAGTACCCAACCAAATTTCCGAACGGGTTGTTCCTTGGGCATCACGCCCAAAAAGCGATTCGGTGCTGCATAATAAGCTACTGAAGAACCCCGCATCCAACTTCCGTTGCTGAGGTGGAAAAATTTCTTACCATCGGTTTCAACCATACTGGTATAAGCTGCGAAGGTATATCCCTCGTAAAGAGAACCAGATGCCCCAGAGTTGGTCAGTGCAGCCTCATAAGATGGAAAAAAGTTGTTATTGTTGTCATCTGCACGAAAATAATTAAATTCGCTTTTACCAAAGCCTTCGTCAAGGAACGGAAACCTCTCAGATTGAGAGTCAATTAATGCGTAGATGGCGGCTCGATCGGTCAGATATGCTGCCGGACCTAACAAACTGCAGTTGGTTGGAGAATCCAGATAGACCCCCGGCAGACACAAGGTATCCGAGGGGGCAAGATCCAAGGCTTGATTCGCCTGGACGGAATATGGCCGTGTAAGCGAAATTACACAAACCAATATAAAGGAAATCACTAATCTTTTTTTCATTGGATCTGTTTGCTGTTATCGTTCTCCAAAGAAGATTTAAACGTCTGAAAAAATAAAATACCTTCTGAAATAAACATCAGAAGGTATTTTAACGGAAAAAATGGAAATTAGACAGCGAAAAAATTCTCTCTGACACGGAAATAACCCATATTAGACCTAATTGGCTGCATCTCTGTTTTGTGGTTATGCCTGATTTCCAAATCGTAAAGCGTTAGAAATTCAGATTTAATCACCTCGATATTTGATTTGACTGTGGTCACTTCAGAGATGCGAATTGACCCCTGGATGCAAAAAGCTCCCATAAACGCGGTGAGAGGAACCATCTTCCGATTAGGTTCGGTTGGATCGTAATCCAGTTGGTCTTTCTGCGGTGGTAGAAGATGGTAACCTAATATTTTGTTAGCAGGAAGATGAATTTCCTGATGTGAAACCGGGCGGGAAATAAAATTCCGTTCCGTAAAAATTAGCTGGGCGTTGTAAATAGAGATAAATTCCGGTATGGTGATGCCTACTAAAATTCGACTTGGTAAAATCTCTTCGTGATGAATAATTTCTCCCCAAATGAGGCTATCTTTGGTGAAGAACATCATGGCGGTTGTGGTTTCGCCATATTTCAATTCGATTGTAGGGGTTAAGGTTGCTTCTGCCATAGTAATTTCATTATACGGGCAGATTATCAGTTTTTAGTTTACAGATTTGTTATTTTTCATGGCATAGAAAGGGTGGTTTAGTAATACGTCAGATAGAGAAAATATTTAAATATCTCAGCTTGACCTCAATTTTGAGTTGTGGCATAATCAGGCTATTATCCAAATCACAATATTCTAAAACATTGATGGAAACGAGTAAGTCTGAACTGATCAGGCAGCGATCCTGGGACCGTGTGAGCCAGGGCTGAACAACAGGCTGAAAATCCTTCCGGAGTGCAAACTGAAAAATCGGAAATTCCGATTGAGTAAGGGAGCCGGGGTGGTACGTCCCCCGTTACCAATCACGCAGGATATGTCGGTATTACAGGCCGTTCCTGGACAAGTGCGAACCGTGGCCAAAAGCGCGGTGAGAAACCGGGTGGTACCGCGGGAGTAAAAATATTGCTCTCGTCCCAGAATATGTGGGGCGGGAGTTTTTTATTGAATATACTCTGGTCTATGAAATGTAACAGGACTGTAGGATGGTTTTTTAGATTGTCTTAAGGAGAGAATATGGGTTTCAATCAAGTGCCGAACAAGGTGGATTTCATTGAACAGGAGCACAAAACACTGGCTTTCTGGAAAGATGTAGGGGCATTTGAGAAGATGCGCGCTCTACATAAAGGGGATCCGATTTGGTCTTTTATCGATGGGCCGATCACGGCAAATAATCCCATGGGTGTTCACCATGGTTGGGGGAGGACCTACAAGGATTTATTCAGCCGTTTCTGGACGATGCGTGGTAGAGAACTGCGGTATCAAAATGGATTTGATTGCCAGGGACTTTGGGTAGAGGTCGAGGTCGAGAAGGAACTAGGTTTTGAATCCAAAAAAGAGATTGAGGAATTTGGCCTGGATAAGTTTGTGCTGCGGTGTAAGGAGCGTGTTCTCAACTATGCCGCTGTACAGACTCACCAGTCGATTCGTTTAGGATACTGGATGGAATGGAATGATCCTGACAATCTACGCATGTTGGCGAAAAAATTGGTTGAGGATCCTGCTCAAGAGATCACTTATCGTGGCCCGG
>JARROY010000073.1:0-7988 GCA_037383445.1 Anaerolineales bacterium
TATAAATTTCCCCATGCGGGGTTCCTGTGAGGCAAACGTACCCTGCAAAGTTTCTACCCGCCCGCTTCCATGGACGCAGGAAAGTTCTACGGTACCATCCTTCAACGGTCTCAGCAGGCCCGCTTCCCAGTGGCTCTTGCGAATAGTGCGGCCATCGGCATCCACCAATTCGGTCTGTAGTTCGTATGTGAAAAAAGGTTGGTCCGGATCGCGACGTACGATAAAGGTCTCTAAATAATTAAATGATTCGATTGTGGGATATTCCACCCTACCCTTGCCAACCCATTCCCCCACGAGCGAATCGAGTAAATCCAGAGTCAACCTGTTCATTTGGCTTATTCCTTTATCTATCCGGTGGGAGTGATCTTGGAAACACAAAACATTTATCTTGGGATTATACCCTCAAAGCAAAATATTATCCTTCGCTCAACCATGGAGATTAAAAGTCCTGCTTCGATTAAATGCAATCAGCTCCAGCAGTTACCGGAGCTGATCATTTGAGCAATTTGTATGGGTATCGGTCCAAAGTTAGCTTTGCCTTTTTCTGGGCAGAAAAGCGCCCGCCAATTGGACAACACCTACCAATGCCAGGAAAGCAGCCGGGTAAATCGCCACATTGACGCCAGAGACCTGGAAGGTGTACTTCACAAATCCCAGCGAGTAAGCAGCGCCAGCAACCAGCATGCAGGCTGCAAACAGCACCAGGGCCAATCTCCGTTCAGTTGTCATTTTCATCGTTTTTCTCCTTTCTTTTGAAGCGGGGTCTCCGCTACGTTGGTTGCATGATCAAACTATGCTCATACTATACAGAATGGAGGCTCGAATCACAATGTCGTAAGCACGACATTCAGACGACATTTGAGAGAGATCACCTGACTAAAGTCATCGTTGGGGGATAAAACAACCTTCAACCATAAAGGAATAGGGTCGCAAGATACTCACTCTGCAAAAAGAGTGGTCTGTAATTAGATTTTCTTTCAAGCAATTAAAAGATTGCGATTTTTACGCGGTATGAAATATGGTACTAAACCCCTACTCAATCGGCTTGATCGGCTGCCTGAGCACCGTCTTGAGCTTTTCCGGCGCCACCCGCCGCGGGTCGCTGAGGTAGATCTCGTGGTGCTTGCCGTTGAAGGTATAGCCGTGTTGGGGCATCCATTCGTGGTGCAGGCGGGCCAGGGTTGGCGCTTCATCATCATACGATCCGATATGTAAAATTTGGGCAGAAAGCCCTTCGTGGTAGGTTTCCAGCCTTAGCTTGGCCAGGGATACGGGAGGTTCCTTGCCCTTCCCCACCACCGTCAACGCCTCCCGGAACAAGTCTGCGGTAATCCACTCCGGGGTCATGATCATCATCGTCCAGGACCACTGGTCCTTATCCCGCATGGAGGTAAACGCCTCCATATCCTCCGCCCACCACAGCCCTTCCAACGGCGGGACAACGTAGTCTTTGCCAAGCTGCTGCTTGCTGGTGAACTTGAGCTTATAGGCCACCGCATACAGGGCTTCCAAAGCCTGCTGGTATTCCAGCGCAGTGTTCGGATCACCTTTCCCATCGATCATCAGGAACTGCATTGGCGGCACATCTTCCAGACTAAAATCCTTACCAGATGGCTTGTAAAGGTGTTTGAGTTCTTTTTTAAAATCTACCTTAGACATATGCACATCCTCCTAGTTTGTCATAGTAACCAATTTTCCAATTGAATGCAATTCCTCTAATCCTATTATTGAAGAGTTTTTTGGATTGTCAACTATCTACGCACTTAAAGCCACCGGGTTCGCCAATCACTTGGTTGCTTAGTTGTCCGACCGGCGCTACACGCTCAAAACGAATAACTTACAACCAGTTAGCTAACCGCTACCCAACGATCCAACTACCTCTCAACTATCTGACCAATCCGATAAATTTGATATAATACCTGCCTATGGATAAAGATTTGAAGTATTTCGTCTGGACGGCTGGCTGTCAAATGAACGTGGCCGATTCGCAGCGGGTGGCATCTTCCTTGGAGCGCCTCGGCTACCGCGCCGCGCCCAAAGCCAAGCAGGCCGACGTGATTGTCTTGAACACCTGTGTGGTGCGTCAGAGCGCCGAAGACCGCGCTCACGGCTACCTGACCTCGCTGCTGGCACTGAAGCGCGAAAACCCCGACCTGACGATCAACCTGATGGGCTGTATGGTCGGCGTAAAAGGTCACGAACACCTGGCCGAACGCTACCCGCATGTGGACGTTTTTTCCCCGCCTTCCGATCCTGGACCGTTGATCGCCCACCTTTCGCAAGGAGAGAGCCGCCAGCTGGCTCAGAGCGAATTGGATGTGCGCAACGCTCTGCTGGACGGCGACCTGGTGCTGCCGGCCGAAGAGCAGAATGCCCTGGTAGTAGCTCATGTCCCGGTGGTGCTGGGCTGTTCGCATGCCTGCACTTTCTGTATCATCCCCTACCGGCGCGGGGCAGAACGCAGCCGGCCTGTCGGGGTGATCGTGCAGGAAATCCGCAGTCTGGTCGACCAGGGCGTCAAAGACATCACCCTGCTGGGGCAGATCGTGGACCGCTACGGAAAAGACATTCCCGACGGCCCCAACTTGGCTCAGCTTCTGCAAATTGCCGCCGAGGTGGAGGGGCTGGAGCGCCTGCGCTTCCTGACCTCGCACCCAAACTGGATGACCGACGAACTGCTGGAAACCGTGGCCGCTCACCCCAAGATCATGCCGCATATTGAGGTCCCGGTGCAGGCTGGCAGCGATGACGTGCTGACCAACATGAAGCGCGAGTACACCAATGCCGACTACCGCCGTCTGGTCGGGCGCATCCGGGAGATCATCCCGAATGTCTCGATCGGCACGGATATCATCGTCGGCTTCCCTGGCGAAACACCTGAGCAGTTCATGGACACCTACAATCTGCTGGAAGATCTAAGACTGGACGTGGCTCACCTGGCGCGCTATTCGGTCCGCCCAGGCACACTTGCTACCCGCAAGATGGAAGATGATGTTGCCGACGAAGAGAAATGGCGCCGCTACCGCATGCTGGAAGAACAGCAAGCCCGCATCGTCGGGGAGATCAACGCTCAACTGCTCGGGGAGACGGTGGAAGTGCTGTTTGAAGAGAAGGTCAAAGGCCGCTGGAAAGGGCGCACCCAGAATACAAAGCTGGTCTTTGTGGAAAGCGAACAAGACCTGACTGGCAAGATATTACCCGTTCAGATCACCTGGACCGGGCCATGGAGCATGCAGGCTCGTCTGCTGCCCCAACACGCCGACCAACCCATCGTGCTCGACACGATTATTTCCTAATGGGGATATTTAATTAAACAGAAGAGAACCTAGTTCCCATTTATTGGTTCTTATTTGCGTACCAGTTTTCTGATCCCAATAAAAAGACCACTGAGAGCAAGATAGCTGAGGGCCACCCCTGCTGCCAGGATGGAAATCGATATCCATTCCGGGTCACAACTGCCCACAAATTTAACCGCCCCCGATTCCTCCGGGCACCCACCTGCACCCATTAGATCACTGCTGTAGTATTCCTCCTCGGTCATCCCGCATTGTTCGATCAGCAATGGTTCATCGACCTCGATTCCGTCCCAGCAGACGATTATATTTCGCACCCCCCACAAGATGGTACCCAGCACTATCACTACCCCCGCCACAGCCCAAACCACCAATCGAGATTTTTTCATTGCTAAGCTCCCTTTGAGACAAGTACGTCTACTGGGCATTGTACTCTAAACAGAGCGCATAAGAGGGGTTTAGTGTAAACGTATTCCCACAATTGGCAATTGGGTTCCTATTATTCTCGATATTCGAAGTTCGTCCGGAGATCATTAATTAAGAACGGATGAGGAGGCACATTATGGACATTCTCAGGCGAGTTTTTTGGTTTATAAACCGGTTCTTCATGGTGCCGGGCTTCCGCTTGGGCTTGGGAGCGCTGATCTGCAACCCGGTTTCTGGCTATATCATGGTGATCAAGAACACCGGGCGCAAAAGCGGGAAATTATATTTCACGCCCACCAACTATGCCATCCAAGATGGGCATATCTACTGCATGGCTGGGTTTGGACGCAGGTCTGACTGGTACCTCAACCTGTCTGCACGCCCGCAGGCCGAACTGCTGCTGCCGGGGAAATCAGTCGCATGCCAGATGGAAGAAGTCAGCGACCCAGATGAAGCTCTGACAGCCTGCAAGCAAATCTTCAAAAACGCCGGTTTTGCGGGGTTTATGGAAGGGTTCAACCCCTGGCGCGCCCCGGATGAGAGATTCCTGAAAACTCTCCAGCGGGTTCCAATCTTACGCTTCAAACCGACCAGCATTGCCAGCGGGGCCACCGATGCCGGTGGCTGGCATTGGATTACACTCCTAATTGTCCTCGGGATAATCCTGGTAAAAATCTTCTAACCAGGTTCTGGAGAGGACAAAGCCATTCAGGGACCTTCAAAGGCTTAAATTTTCACTTTTTATTAAAAATTGATTGCAGAAACTGTATGTTTTGTCACAAAACCATATTAAAGACCCTTAATATGTGTACCCATGGGTTAAATCATATATAATGTTTTTATTAGAAATCCCTGAGGGACCCAAAAAATCTCGGGATTCTTACAATCAACTAGTATGGGATAACCAAGCAGTATAGTTGAATATTAAATATAGTAGCCCAATTCAAAAGGATTAACCTTTTACAATGTGGTCACTCATGATCCGATCTCCCAAGTCTGAATTGCGGGAGTATCCACTGAAGCAAGGCATGAACACCCTCGGCCGGAATCCAGAGGCAGATGTCTATATTGAGGATGATTCTGCTTCCCGCTATCACGCCCAGATCACTTATCGAGCAGGGGACAACCTGCTGGAGATCAAGGACCTCAAAAGCACCAACGGCACTTTCGTCAACGGCAAACAGATTAATGACCCAAAGATCTTGGCCCATAAGGACCAGATTCGGATCGGGCGTCACCTGCTGACGGTCATTTCTAACCAGGAGAGAAAATCTACCCGCACCCTCACCGATCAGACCAAATCGGTGGTCACCGGGGACCTGATGATCTCCTCGATCGACAATTATGCAGTCCTGCTGCACGATATAGGGCGGCAGTTGGTCAGCATTCCTGAACTGGATCGAGCCTTCGCAACCATCTCAGATACCATTAAACAGATGATTGGGGCTGAAGAGTGCCTGATTGTGTTTTCCGACCAGGCAGATTTGCTCATTCGGTATGATATCCCGCCAGAAACCTTAGAAGAAGTCATCCAGCAAAATTCCGCCACCATCTTCACCATTCAAAAAACATCCATCGAGACCGAGGAGAACGCCATCCCACATTCTATGATGCTGGTCCCGGTGACCATCGATGAAGATGTTGCCGGACTGATCTGGGCTACCAAGCGGGTGGACCCATTTGGCTTTTCTTATGAAAGCGACCTGCAGCTCGTGATTGCGGTCAGCCACCAGGTCGGCCTATCCATTCAACGCCACCGGGTAGAACAAGAACTGCTCCACAATGCCTACCATGATTCGCTGACCGGATTGTCCAACCGGGCCTTATTTGTAGATCGGCTGCGGCAGTCGCTTGTCCGGGCAGAACGGAATAAGGACTATAAATTCGCGGTGCTGTTCATGGATATTGACAACTTCAAAGTGATCAACGACAGCTTGGGCCATTCGGCCGGTGATAAACTGCTGATCAGCATGGCCCAGCGGCTGATGGATAACCTGCGGGAGCTCGATGCCATCTCTCGATTCGATACCGTTGCCCGTTTTGGAGGGGATGAATTTGCCATTTTGCTGGACGATATCCTGGATGAACGGTCTGCCCTGCTGGTTGCCAACCGACTGCACGATCTGCTATCGGAACCCTTCAACATCCAGGGCAAGTCCGTGTATGTCACCAACAGCATCGGGATCACCCTGAACACATTGGGCTACAACCAGCCAGAAGATATGCTGCGGGATGCAGATATTGCCATGTACCGGGCAAAAGAATTGGGGAAATCACGCGTCGAGATCTATGACAATGTGATGCACAATATGCTGATCAATCGTTTATCCCTCGAAACTGACCTGCGGCGCGGGATGAAATCCAATGAATTCAAACTTTATTACCAGCCGATCATATCGCTAAAAACTGGCAAGATCGTTGGGTTGGAAGGTCTGTTACGCTGGTTATCTAAAGAACGTGGCCTGATGTATCCAGGAGAATTTCTGGTTGCCCTGGACACGACTGGCTTGCTCAACGCCTTGGACGAATGGGTGCTGCAGGAAGCATTTCGGGATGCTGCAATCATCAATCAGAGGTTCCCAAGTGATCCCCCGCTTTACCTGTCGGTTAACATCTCAACTCAATTGATTAAAAGCCCAGGCCTGGATGACATGCTTAAAAGTCACCTGAAAGACAGCAAACTGAATCCTGACTCAATTAAGATCGAAATTACAGAACGTGCCGGGCTAACGGATGATGAAGAAACCCTGCAAACGCTAAAAAATATCCGGGAACAAGGGGTGGGTGTTCTCTTGGATGACTTCGGCACGGGGTATTCCACCCTGTCTTACCTGCTGCAGTTCCCGGTAGAAGCGCTTAAAATCGACCAGTCTTTCACCCACAAGCTCACAAACAATCCCGATGGCTACAAAATCATCGAGACCCTGAAAGCACTATCCTCCCACCTAAAGATAAATTTAATTGCCGAGGGAATTGAAACAAAACACCAATTGGAACTTCTTCAAGAACTTGAGTGTGATTACGGGCAGGGCTTTTTGTTCTCCAAAGCCGTTGACATGGAAAGTGCAGTTGAGTTTATCAAGAATAATTTAAAAGACTAATCAAATATTTTTGGTTTGAAATTCCATCCCGGTTCCACTTAACGCGGACCCATCATCACCAAGCTCACCCGACCAGCCGGGTCCACACTGCGCCAAAAATTCAGTGCCTCCTCAGTTTCTTTCATAATCAACAAGATACATTTGTGGATACCCATTCCTGTGAGGGCATACAGACACCGACCTACCAACTGGCGGCCAATCCCTTGCCGTCGGTGGTCATCCGCAACAACCAGATGAGAAAGATAACCCAAACGGCCGTCATGGCTGCAAAGTACGGCGCCAACCAAATCGGAACCATCCAAGGCAACGTAGCTCATGCCTGTATTTCGTTCTAAAAATTTCTTGATGCACTCCATCGAGTCAACCTTACTTAACACGATCGCATCCGACTTTTTCCAAAGTGCCAGTACTGCCTCGTAATCTTCGATCCCCATTTGCCTGACCTGATACCCCATTCAAACCTCCTCATCAACGATGATCCCACTCTTCCAGTATACTGTATTATTGAGAGGATGCAATGTTCAATTACTGAAGGAAGAAATCGACCAGCCAACCATTCACTTTATCCGCTGCATCATGCTGAACCCAATGAGCTGCCCTGGGAACAAGCTCCAACCTACCTGCCGGGCAGAACTTTAGGCTCTGTTCAACCATTACAGGCTCGAAGGCTGCATCTTTCTCTCCCCAAATAAGCAGCACAGGAACCTGCACTCGAACTGCCGAACCCTTGCCGCCCACGCGGCGGCGGATTGCCCTGTACCAGTTGATCATCCCCGTCCAGGCACGCGGCTGGCTCCAAGCCTGACGGTATTGAGACAAATCCTCTGACGAAAAGGAACCAGAGAGGCTGCTGCTTTTCAACAATCGAAGAGCACGCTTGTGACCATTTTGGCTCAGAAGCAGTTCGGGCAAAAATGGCAGCTGGAAGAAGAACATATACCAACTCCTGCGCCGCTGGTTGCGGTTGTGGAGCAGGTTCTGGAACATAACATAGGGATGGGGGCCATTGAGGATCGCCAGCCGGTTTACCCGTGAGGGAGAGTGCATGGCTACCCACCAGGCAACCACTGCACCCCAATCATGCCCAGCGAGATGAACACGCTCATAGCCCAGCGCGTCGATCAGGGCGACCACATCCTCTGCCAGCAAATCCAGGGAATAATTTCGG
>JARROY010000074.1:0-8498 GCA_037383445.1 Anaerolineales bacterium
GAAATGTATTGGAGGTGTGGTGATATTTATTATTACGGAGTCGGGATTCAGAGAGGAAATATCGTATCAGGTGCCCAAGCCCCAAAGGAAAAGCGCTGTATGTTTTATTCTTACATTATCGAGGAAGACGGTACACTGGATGGCATTTGGGCTCTTATAGGCACTACAGAAATTGGTACCGAGGTGGCAACGCCTGATACATCGGAATAACCATTCCTGAAACGCCTTCTGTACCTCCCCATTTAGAACTTGGACAACCAACTCGGAGTTGTTAGGGATATCTTGCAGTTCTCAATTTTGGTCCCCACGTCAGGTACAAAAAGAGTTCACCATGACTGGTGAACTCTTTTTGTACCCCCACGGGGATTCGAACCCCGGTTTTAGCCTTGAAAGGGCTACGTCCTAGTCCCCTAGACGATGGGGGCATACCTGGCTTTTTTCTCAAAAGCCACAGGATTTTACCAGATGAGAGTTTTAAGGTCAAGCAAGAGGCAAATTAAACCTAACCTCCACCGGCGAGTTCAAAATGCTGCACCAAACCGATCCGGTCCAGCGGCCAATAGACAAAGACAGCTTTTCCAATAATGTCATCGATCGGGAGCGGACCCCACGAACGGGAATCGGAGGAAACATTCCGGTTGTCCCCCATCACAAACACCATCCCCTCAGGTATAGTAACCGCCCGCATGCTGTTGATGGGCGGCGCATTGATATAAGGTTCGTCCAAAGCCTGGCCGTTCACATACACTTTGCCATCCGCCACCATCACCTCGTCTCCCGGCAAACCAATCACCCGTTTGATATAGTCTTCTTCGGGATTTGGAGGGGCAGGGAAAACAATCACGTCCCCCCGCTGGATATCTCCAAAAAGATAGGCGACCTTCAACACCACGACCCGGTTATTGTGGTAATAAGATGGCTCCATACTTGGACCATCCACCCTCACCCGGGCTGTCAGGGAATTGATAATGACAAAAAGGACCACTGCCAACAATAAAGTTTCGGCCATTTCGCGGAAAAACGCGCGCCATTTAGAAGGCTGTGGCTCAATAATTTCTGCGTCCGGTTCCAACAGGAAGGAATCTGAATATGGATCTCGATGTTCGTTCAAAATATACTCCTTAAATACCACAAAGATTATAAGACCCGGCACACAATCCTGACAAGGGTCAGCTCACCATCCTACCGCAGGGACATATGTTCGGTGAGTAAATCTCGACTTAAGTTAATGATATGAGACATGGCATCCTTCTTACCCCCCCATTCCGCCAGCACCTGGCCACCGATCGGTTCTCCAAACGTAACTCTAGGGTGAGACATCGGCGGACGGTTGGGAGATTTAAATTGGGCATAGATCTGAAAAAAACCAGCCACCCTTTGCATCGGCACCATTTCTTTCTGCCTGCGGGCAAGTGGATGATTAAGAAACTGGGGCTCCAGGATTCCACTCACCACCACCGGCACCAGACGGGTTTCCGGCACGCGGCGAAGGATTAAAGCAATGCTCTCAGACCAGTCCTCAAACCGGCGGAAAGCGCCTTGCATGTAATCTGGGTCCGGGTCGGCATGGCCAGTCGGAAAGATCAGCACAATCCCACCAGCTCGCAAATGGTCTATCACCTTCCGCAGACCTTGGATGTTTTTCTCAGTGCTGCGGTCTGTATAGATAATCAGTTTTTTCATATTGGGCAGGTGAGAGAAGTACGGGATTCCACCGACCAGGACCTTCAGATCCTGGCGCGGCATTTGAGCCGCGATTGCCATACCCTCAAAGTAACCGGGGTGATTGGCTGCCAGCAGCACCGGTCCCGTGGCCGGGATCCGTTCTGCCCAGTTTACTTTAATCGGCTGGCCGCATTTACTTGAGATCCAAGCACATGCCGAGGTAAGGGATTCATCAACGATCATGCGATCAAATTCTAGAGCAACATCCAAAATATTAGAGAGAAAACGGCCAATTACAAGGGTAACCATCCGGCGCGTCAAGCCGGTATTGGGGACATTTAAAGAAAACAACACACCATCAATTGCAGTTCGGTAAAGTTGTTCTTTTAAATGGTCATCCGGCATGCTGGGTCCGATCTAGTGTAATGGACGGTTCTAGAAAAGTGACATGCGTATCTAACAAAATTTTCGCTCGCTGAACGATTTCCTTCCAAATGCGTTCAGCATCTTTCCGTCCTTCAATCCCAAGATCGTGCAGGGTAAAGGAGCGATCAAAGGTAACCAGTGGTACCAGCCCTAATTTTTCCCGGAAGACCATCTGGCGCATGACCTGGATCATCTCCATAATCCGGCGTTTCCCGACCCCATCTTTTTTCAAGAAAGTCAATGGGGTATGGGTAAACTTTTCATGCAGCACACCGCTGGTGATGGCGTTTAGAAATTGAGTTTCGGGGACATGGCGCAGCATAATTGCGATACTCTTAGACCAATTCTCCAACGCCTCTCTCGCTCCAGGTAAGACTGCCGGGTCCGGATCAATTTGACCAGAGGGGAAGATCAACAGAGTACCGCCTTCCTTCAGATGCCGGATGGCGGAACGAACCACATTTGCCCGGATAGCGTCGTTGTTCTTAACCGTATGAATCGTAAAATTTCGGGCGACGGGTAATTTTTGCAGGAAAGGCATCCCACCGACGATCACTTTAATGTCTTTGCGATGTAAGTTGGCAATAATCGACACGCCATCCACCACACCCGGGTGGTTGGAAGCGATGACTAACGGTCCCTCCTTGGGAACATTCTCGATTCCAATCGCCCTCGAAGACTCGACAAAGTAGGGCAGTAACCTTTTAGCGGCTTCCGTAATCCCATAGGCGGCAATATCCTGGTCAAACTTGGCGAATATTTCAGAGAATCTCCTGGCTGGTTTGCCAAATATTGAGCCAACCGTATTTTGCCAAAATTCACCCTTAGGCAAGCTGAAAGCATTCAAGATCTCGATGGTAATTTCTTTCGTTAGTGTTGATACATTTGCAGGCTGTACGTTCATTTTTCCTCACCTCACAGATGCATTAGATGATTAACTTCTGTTTTTAAACACAAGCCTGATGGGAGTTCCCAAAAAACCATAGGCTTCACGAAAACGATTTTCCAAAAATCGTCTGTAAGTAAAGTGTACCAGCTGCCGGTCATTTACGAAAATCAGGAAAGTAGGAGGATCGGACCGAACTTGGGTGCCGTAAAATATCTTTAGGGGGCGGCCCGCTTTGGATGGCGGTGGATGCTGGCTGACAGCGCGCTGCAGTATCCGGTTGATCTCAGCCGTTGTCAGCCGGGCCAGCCTTTCCTCCTGAACCCTTAAGGCGGTGGGAAGCACTTGTTGAACCCTCTGTCCTGTGAGGGCTGAGATATATAATAATGGTACATAATCCAAAAAGTTGAGTGCGGCCCGGACGTGTTCCGTATATTCATCCATGGTATAGCTGTCTTTTTCAATCGCATCCCACTTATTCACCACTACCACCACGCTTTTCCACGCTTCCAGAATAAATCCGGCAATGTGGGCATCTTGCTTGGTAATGCCAGTCGTGGCATCGACCACCAGCAAAGCCACATCAGCCCGTTCAATGGCGCGCATTGCCCGCAGGACAGAATATTTTTCCACTCCCGGCTCAACCTTGCCCCGGCGGCGAATCCCAGCAGTATCAATCAGGGTGATTGGAATTCCATCAAAGGTGATAAATTCGTCTACGGCGTCTCGCGTGGTGCCAGCAATCGGGCTGACAATTGCCCGTTCTTGCCCGATCAGTTTATTCAACAAACTTGATTTCCCTGCATTGGGCTTTCCCACAATCGCAATCTTTACCGATTCGTCCTCTTCTTCAATCTCATCATCTTTATAACCGGATGGGGCAACTCTTAATGCCGTTACCATGGCATCCAGCATATCCCCTGTTCCCTGACCGTGTTGGGCAGAGATGGGATAAATTTCTCCTAACCCCATGGCATAAAATTCAATTGCCTTTTCTCTCCGTGATTGATTATCGCATTTATTGATGACCAATAAAACCGGGGGAAACAATTCTCCTTCCACCTGTTTTTGGTTGCGGCGTAAAATTTGGGCCACTTCCTCGTCAGCGGGTGTAATGCCATTTTCAACATCCACCAGTAACAATACAGCATCTGCGTCATTAATTGCGATTTCGGCTTGCGTGCGGATCTCGTTGATAAAATCTTTAGAGCCAATAGAAAGCGGTTCCCGACCTGCCCCCACTTTTACCCCGGTAGGGTCAATCCCACCCGTATCCACAATGATAAATTCCAAACCCGCCCATTCAGCACGCGAATGCAGGCGGTCACGCGTAGTACCGGGGGTATCATCTACCACTGCCAAACGCTCACCGGCCAGCCGGTTGAACAAGGTGCTTTTACCGACATTGGGCCTACCTACCAGAGCAACTACCGGAATTCGCTTCGCCATCATATTTTCCTTACGGAGCAGTTGTCGAGGTTGGAGTAGGTGTAGCTGTTGGAATAAACGTCCCATCATCTATTCGGATGATTACCTCGATCGTATCCGGGTTAATCGATTCAATCCGCACCTGATCTAACAGCACATCGTAATCAACTTCGACCAGGTAAGATCCCTCGGTAAATCCAGCAAGGGAGACAAACACCACGACATCTTCTGAGGTCAGATTCTGGATGACAGGCTCGGGACCAGCAAGGAAGACATCAACCGTTGCCGGGGAGAGGTCCGCCCTCAGGCCGGCACCGACATCTACCACTTGGATTGGGACAGTTAACAGTACGCTGGTTTCGATCGGCGCGATCCCAATCCGGACCGAAACTGTTTGCACATCCCCTACCCGGATCAGGCCATCCTGAAGGTCCAACCCAACTGAAATATCAAAATCATTGGTTTTATCGGTCAGATCAATCGGTAAAGTACTCACAAATCCTGGTATTTCAGAAATCAAATTCTCATCTTCAGAAAACAAAGTTACCGTAGGTGGAATGACCGTTACAAAGTTCAACCGGTATCCGTTAGCGGGTTGACCGGTAGTCTCTACCTTGACAGCTACGTCCCGGTAACCACCGATCTGGGATATATTCACAGTGACATTGGCCTGATCTGGAGCGACAGTCACATCCGAAATCAGCCGATTATCATTGTCTACCGGTTCTAAGGTGGATAAGGTGATAATATCCTGTCTCGATTCGTTCACCGAGACACGGCCTAACACTTTGGTAACCAACCTCACACGAGATGCCGGTCCACTAACGGTGACTTCTTCTGGTGAGAACAATAATCCCTGCACTTCCACCTCAAATCCTGCCGCGGGTATACCTACCGTCTCAATTTCGACAGTCCTGCTTTCTTCCACCAGTTGGTCCACGCTGACGCTGATTTCCGCGGGTTGGATTTCCAAAACTTCTGCTGGTGAAAGATTAACCGTGACCTCAATTGGAAGTAGATGTGTGCCGCTCTCTATGTTGGTAAAATCAATCACCGCGCTGACCAATTCCGGATTAGCGCTCAGCGTCTCCCATACTGACTCCGGGGCACGCATCCGCACGACCACTTCTTCTGGGATAGATTTTAATAGAATTAGATCATCAGCTAGCCCAACCACCTGCAAGGGGACATTATTGGGGATAATATCCTCTTTGTTCGGGTCGTTCGCCAGAACAGCAGACGCCCAAACCGCCCCAGCCAGCAAGAATGCCAGAAGCAGGGTATCGCGGTTGTGCCACAAAAACCTGAACGGATTTGGAAATTGAGGCCGTGTCTGCATTTAGTCTTCTCCCAATCTACTGGCTTGCTCAGAAGCTTGACGACCAAGGATGCGAGCCACAATTGATTCAAACCAATTCAAATTTTCTGCCGGGCGGTAAATCGCTCTCAATACGCCTTCCAATCGCCGGCTATCCAGACGGTGGATCATTCTCCCACCAGTGGCAATCGAAATAGACCCGGTCTCTTCCGATACCACAACCGCTACACAATCACTGACCTCGGAAGAGCCCAGCGCTGCACGATGGCGCAAGCCCATTTTCCGGTCGACAGAAAGGTTGAGCACACCGCTGGCCGAAAGCGGCATCACGCATGCCGCGGCTACCAGCCGCTCTCCGGCAAGGATAACGGCTCCGTCATGCAATGGTGTGTTGGGATAAAAAATCTGCAGCAAGATCTCGGGGGTGACTTGGGCATCGATCATGACCCCGGTTTCCACATATTCCTGCATTGAATCATAGCGTTGAAGGATGATCAGCGCCCCGTGTCTGCGGGTAGAGAGACGTTCGGTTGCATGCACGACAGCCGAGATCGTATCCAATGTTTGTCCCCGCGTTCGAGTGTTTGGCAGCAGATCGCTGGCGCGTCCCAATCTTTCCAGGGCGCGCCGAATCTCCGGGGCAAATACCACCGGTACCGCCAACAGCAGAGTCGGTAATGCGGCAGAAACCAGCCAGGAAAATGCCGGCAGGTTGAATAAAGAGGTGATCAGGCTGATCACAATAATCAGCAAAATGATTCCGCGAATGAGAACAATCGCCTGCGAATTTCTCAGAAAGAGGAGTAATACAAAGAAGATCAGGGTAACAAGCCCAATATCAAGCAGGCTTTCCCAGGTAAAACGCTCAAAAATAAAGAGAAGATTATCAATAAAATCGGTCACGTGTTTTTCTCTTTTTACAAAACCTGACGACGATCACTCGCTGGATCAAAAGGCGAGGTTAGATCGGTCGTAATATGCGGTCTATCCGCAGTTGTTTAAACAAAATCAAGGTGTCCGGTGGCTGGCTTTCACGAGCGGCTTCCTGCCAGGCATTCACCTCCAGTTGGGGAATGGTTAGGATTTGGTATCCCATCGGCTGCCAGAGAGTAGTGTCTGCGGCTTGTTCGGGGTCCACAAATGCTAATATCGCTTCCGCTTGCAGTTCTTTGGAAGCCGATTCGATTTTCTCTGCCATTACTCTTAACGCTTTCGAGATATTTAAGGTTCCCTCCATCCAAATCTCGTCGATACGTGCCACCAGGTTCTCTACCTGCCAGCCGACGACCCCTGCAAGCTGATCATCCGCATACAGCAGCATATAGGCTTTCTCACCGAAGGCCGCCATCACATCCATCCTAGAAAGACCGGTTGTTCCCGTCATACGATTGATGAAATCTGCAATTTCTTGTGCTTGACGCGGTTTGGCCCGGTCAATTTCCAAGGCGGCGGTAGAAAGGTCCACCCGGGCTGCTTCTGCTGCCGCCCGCACCTTATCCGCTGGAATTCGAAGAGTATCTCCGGTGGTGCCATAGGGGAAGAGCTTCTGCCAGGCTTTCTGCACCTGCTTCCAGGTATCTTCAAAGCTGCCGTTATTTTCGATCACAACATCGGCCGCAGCAGTCTTTTCACGTTGGGGAGACTGGCTCGCCATTCGCTGGCGCGCATCCATGGTAGTCATTTTCCGTTTGGTCGCCAATCGCACCAACTGGTTATCTTCCGAGGATGTTGTTACCCATAGGGAATCGATTTTCTCTTTCAAAGGGGATTCCAGCAGTTTAATGGCTTCCACCACCACCACTTCCTGGCCTGCTTTGCTGATCAGGTAATCGACAGCCTGCCGGACATACGGATGGACAATAGCTTCCAGGCTGGCCAAAGCTTCAGGATCTGCGAAAACCAACTTCCCCAATTTAACCCGGTCTATATTGCCCTCTTTATCCAGGATAAATTTGCCGAACAGCTCAACAATCCGCTTGTACCCTGGTCCATCTTGAGACATCACACGGTGAGTCAAGGCATCCGCATCTATCGTATATGCGCCAAGATGACCGAGCATTTTGCGCACGACGGTTTTTCCAGTGGCAATGTTCCCGGTCAGGCCGATCACAGTTTTTTTCGCTGCTGCGTTCATGGATTCCCTCGTATAGAATACATAGGTACCGTGTGAACTTCTGTCACACGTCCCACCTTCATTGTAGCTTTGGGAAGCTAATCTGTCAAAGTTTTAGGGCAGAGTAGAAAATGAAGGTTGCCTGCATTTTCTGGCAGGGCACAGCCTATCAGCGATCCGGCATTTTTTCCACTTTGATGTTAGATCGATTAATCTGCTCGATCGCGTACACGCAGGCGGATTTGTCCTGCAAACTGCAGGTAAAGTAATGTGAGCAGCTTCGGTGGAAAATCCGTGCTGGTGTTTCAGGCATGATATCGGAGGGATAGACATAGGTAGTCTTCAAGACCACGTCACAATTCGCATGCGAACAAAAATGAGTCACTTCTGTATTAGATAATCGATCTCGATCAATCATCACTACCTCCAGTACACAGCCACTATCAGTAATCGCAACCAATCCTACCTACCTAGTTTACCCTCCCGTCCGGATCGTTTCAGGTGTCAGATGTCCCAACTTTGTTGGACTTATGTCCCATTTTCATACTAATCAGATACAGTTTGACATATTGATCGGTCTTCTCCGTTAACGCCCAAATGTCCCAACCAAAATCAATCTCTCATACCATTTATAATTGATAAATTAACAAAAAACCAACATG
>JARROY010000075.1:0-8966 GCA_037383445.1 Anaerolineales bacterium
TTTACCAGCGTCAGATGCCCATCGTGCAAAAAGCCCATCGTGGGCACCAGCCCAACCGGACCGGGAAGATCATTTCTGGCTTTCCAGAGTTCGTTCAGGGTTTCTACTGTTTTCATATGGCTCCTTATTTCTTTATCAGATCAACACTCGGGTAGTGGTGGATTGTGTGGGTATCCTTGAATATCCCTTGTGGTTGAGGTTGCGATCTTTTTGCCATATCGAGACCACACCATATTTATAAATTGTGGTGGTCTCGATACGCCCCGAGAAATGCATTCGGGACACTCGACCAACCTTTAAGTACCTAAAGAATTCACCACTCTCAATATAAACAGCCGAGGAAATCACTGTATGCCTTCTACAACGGCGTGGATCAGCTTCCACATGGCGTAGTTGACCGGGGTCGGTATTCCCAATCGGGTACCCATCTGGACAACTGCACCACAAATCGCATCGATTTCGGTAGGCGCACCGCGTAAAATGTCCTGGTACATCGAGGAATGGTTGGTGGCTGTCCGCTCGGCAACTCCTTCGGATACTTGAATTGGATCGAGATGAGGGAGTTGGATGTTTTGGGCTGCGGCCACCGCGGCGACTTCACGGGCCAGATCGGCGGAGAGCTGCCGGGCCGAGGGCCGTGAGATAATTTCCCCGTTGGGCATTTGCAGCAAGGCGGTGAGAGGATTAATGGCTGCATTAACCACCAACTTGCCCCAGATGAGTGCCTGAAGGTCCTGGTGGATTTCAAGGTTAAAACCGCCGAGACGAAGCAGATCAATGATTGGGTCCAGGCGCGGGTGGGGTCCAAGGGAAACCGTTCCCTCGCCGCCTGGGCGGACACGCCCAGAACTGAGCAAGGTTGCCCCGGTTGTGGTCACTCCCAGGGCGACACGATCTTCACCAAGTTCTTCCGAGAGAGTTTCGTAATTTCCCAACCCGTTCTGCAGGGTGAGGGCGACGCCATCTGAATCTAAACAGTCTGATATTTGGCGGGCTGCACGTTGAGTCTGCCAGGATTTAACCAGCACAAGAGCATATTTCGACCCAATGCATGGATCTGTCTGGTCAACCACCCTGACAGGGTAAGAGGTCTGCTTGCCGTCCTCTTGCACGATGGTGACGCCGTACATGCGCAGGGCGGCCAAACCTTCCCGCCAGGTGCCCAGCATGGTGACCTGAACTCCCTGGGCAGCCAACCGGGCGGCGAACAAGCAGGCTAATGCCCCGGTGCCTACAATCAGGATGCTGTCCATCGTATTACGAATTGAGTTCTTCCTCGTGCGTGACCAGCACCTGGCCGTCGCAGCCAATTCCGGCTCCAATCCCGATGGTGGGGATATCAAGCCGTTCAGAGATCAGCTGGGCAAGCTGGGCAGGCACAGCTTCGAGCACGATGCTGAAGGCGCCGGCTTCCTGAAGGATGAGAGCATCTTCCAAGACTCTTTTGGCAGCGGAAGCGGTTTTACCCTGGGCGCGGAATCCGCCGAAAGCATGCACGCTTTGCGGAGTCAGCCCGAGATGCCCCATCACTGGGATGCCAGCCCCGACCATGGCCTGCACAGCGTCAGCACGCTCGCGCCCGCCTTCCAGTTTGACAGCATCCATCCCGGCTTCCTTTAAGAAGCGTCCGGCATTCTCCACAGCTTTATCGACCGTGGTCTGGAAGGACATGAACGGCATATCGCCGATCAGCAAGGGGGATTTTGCCCCGCGGGCAACCGCCTTGCAGTGGTGGAGCATATCTTCCATGGTGACGGGCAGAGTGGTCTCGTAGCCAAGTACGACCATACCGAGTGAGTCTCCGACCAGAATCGAGTCGATCCCTGCTTTATCGACGGCTAAGGCGGTCGGATAGTCGTAAGCCGTCAGCATGGTGATCGGTTGGCCGCGCTTTTTCTTGAGTGCAAACGTGCGCGTGGTGACCTTTTGGCGCGCGGCAGTTTCAGATTTTGTTTGAGGTGTGGTAGTCATAGGTACCCTCCATAAGGTAGAGTCCGAAAGTTTTTGGCGGCTGGCGTATCGCCAGCCATGATGAAATATTCAATTGTTAGGGTCATCCCGGCTGCAGGTGCAGTCCAGGTGATCTTGGCTTATAGGCCATCGATATCTAATTATAAATCAAAAATTGGGAAAAATTTAGTCTTGATAGACTTCTATCCGGTTGCGGCCGAGATCTTTCGCCCGGTAAAGGGCTTTATCGGCCTGTTCGATCAGGTCATACAGCGGGGTTTCGATGCCGTTGACACAGCAGGAAACACCCATGCTGGCCTGCAGGGGGAGGGTTAGTTTGCTGGTTGAAGCGGGACGGAAGGTGAGGCTTTTCCAGATGCGTTCCGCCAGAATTAGGGCGTCTTTTAGGGTTGTCTCGGGCAGCAGGATGATGAATTCCTCTCCACCATAGCGACCGACAATGTCTACTTCGCGAGAGTTTTGCTGGATGCGCTGGGCAACTTCAGCCAGCACCTGATCTCCGGCAATGTGTCCGTGGTTGTCGTTGATCGTCTTGAAGTGGTCGAGATCGATCATAATGGCTGAGACTGGTCGCTTATAGCGGCGGGCGCGGATAAATTCCCGTTCAGCGAGTTCGAAGAAATGCCTGCGGTTGTAGATGCCGGTGAGGGGATCGATGCGTGAAAGTTCTTCTAATTTAGCCTGGGTCAACTTGCGCAGTCGGACTTCCTCGCGTAAGGCATCGTTTTGTTCTTGTAGAGCTTCGGAGATGTTCTTGGCAGTTTCGAGGTGATGGGAAAGCTCTAATACCCGGACCCGATTGGCAATATCGCGCTGGTAAGTTTTTTCCTTCTCCAGGTGAAATTTTTTAAAGTGTTCGAATGCCAGTTTATGGTTATTGTGCAGGGCATAGAGTTCGGAAAGCAGCTGGTGACAGTCTGCGATGATGGAATGCAGACTGATCCCTTCTGCCAGGTCGAGGCTTTTCTCGATATTTTTTTGGCCTTCATTGTACTGTTTCTGCTCGATCTGAATTTTGCCGATTAAGCTGAGTGCAATGCTGGCCTGCCGGTGATACTCGTAAGTTTGGGCGAGGTGATTGGCTTGAAGAAGGGCTTGCAGGGCTTGTTCCAGGTTGGCCATAGCAAGGTAAACCCGACCAATATTGATCCATGAATCTGCGGCTAGATGAAAAATTTCGTTGTTTTGGAAGTAGGTGGCAGCCCTTTGCCCGTAGGAGAGAGCTTTTTCATATTTGCCGAGCTTGAGGTATGCCAAACATAGGTTGTTGATGGTATTCCCGATCTCTTCACCTGTTCCAGTTTCCTCGAGAATATCGTAGCTTTGCTGCAAATAAGACAGGCCCTTCATCGGTTCCGAAAGATCAATGTAAATATAACCAATGCTGTTGAGCACCTGGCCTTCCAGGTTTTTATCTTTTACTTTTTGGGAGATCTCGAGGGTGCGGAAGAGGACTTCCAATGAATCGGAATAATTTTTTAGTTGGGCCTGGACAGTGCCGATCCGGCTTAAACGTTCTCCAAGCTCTCTGAGAGGGGATTGCTTCTCGATTAAATTCAAGGACTGCTGGTAGGCATGCAAACCCTGCTGGTAATCTCCGAGGATGCAGTAAGCATCTCCTTCGATGAGAAGCAGGTCAGACAATTCTTGGAGATACTCCCCTTTATGGGTGCGGATTGAAGCAAGCCAATTGATGGTGTCCTTGGTGGTTTTGATAGCACTGCTTGGCTTGATGAGCAGGTATTGTTTGGCAAGATTCTTGACGCGATCAAGTTCCTGAGGGAGTTTGTTCGCATCGAACGAGGTCACTAATCTGCTCTGTATTGTGTCCATCCTGCTTCGTTTTCCTAAGTTTCAAATGAGCTTTCAAAGAAGGATCAATTAATTTATCCTCCCGAAGATTGCCTACAACGTAGAGTGTTTCAAGAATCTTGCCAGGTTGATGAATAAGTGAAGGAGTTTCGCCCCGGAAGAAGTATATTATCTTACCCTGATTTTAACTCATTATACAAGTAATTGCTTAATATTTGAGCAGATTTGGCTGCTCATAGGAATGTGAGGAACTGCCTGTGATTTGATTGAAAGACGACTATACTCATCTAAACATTTTTCATGATGATGGGAATGAAACTTGGCATAAAAGTTGCGATGAATTGGGTAAGAGGATAGGAAAATTTTAAGATACAATCGTCATGCGCTTGTTCTGATATTTTTAGTATTTCAGCAGCATCTACATGATATATTAGTATAAACGATGCCTAGTTAAGTAAGGTGGTTGATATGTCTGAAAACGTACAGGAAAAAGTGGTTGAGGCCTACCAGATTGCAGCCAAAGGGAGTTTTGACCATGCCCGGATGATCTTAGAAGAAACGCTTTATGATCATCCAAATTCAATTGAAGCTTGGCTGCTGTTAGCAGACTTGGCAGAAGATCGGGATGAAGCCCTTCAGTGCTACCAAATGGTTTTGGAGATCAACCCAACAGATTGGGTTGCCCAACAACGGTTAAAACTGCTGTTCAGCAAGTCTTCTGAATCCGAACTGGTTTCAAAACTACCCGAGACAGAAGTCGAAGAAGTGGAAGAAATGGAAGAGGATGTGAATCCGGAGGCATTCTTCGAAGAATTGATGAGGGAGGATGATAAAGATGACGGAAATAAGCCAACCCTCAGAGAGAGTTTCGAAGCGCATCGCAAGCTGGTGTTGAGTGTTGGCGGGGGAGTCTTGGCACTACTGTTTGTGGGGGCAGTTACCTGGGTGCTTTCGGTGGGGTATTTTGCCATGAAAGCTGGATACATCGTGTTGGGATCTTAAACGCTGATCCTGAAAGTAAGTAATTAACGGTGCAGTTCATATGGCTGCACCGTTTTTGTTTAACAGGAAAATGGACAGCAGTAGGGGCGGACGGCCGTCCGCCCCTACCCGTTTCTATTTCCTTTTTTCATTAACATAGATTGGAATAAATTGTCGTTTATATCTGCAACCCGAGAGCATATAAGAGGCAGTACCACAACAAGAGTTGAGCTGTTTTGCCTAAAATGGGGTTAAGCTCCGGTCCTGATCTTCCGGAACGCAGGACGCCCCAGAGATGGAGAGCTTGGGGGAAGGTAAGCACGGCAAGGAGCACCCATGGGGAGCTAAGCTGCTTGCAAACCAGGATCAGTGGAACTGCGTAGGCGGTGATAAGCATGAGGGCAAATTCCCACTCGGCTGCCTTACGTCCCAAGACTACTGGCAGGTTTTTTCTCCCAGCCTTTCGATCGGTTTCAATATCCCGGATATTATTGACCACCAGGATGTTGACAGTGAGGACACCGGCGGCGGTAGCGGCGAACCAGGTTTGGAGAGGTACCTGAGATGAAATCACAAAAACGGTTCCCCCAACCGCGGCAAAGCCAAAAAACAGAAATACGAAGAGGTCTCCCAAACCGTGATAGGCCAAGGGATAAGGACCAGCAGTGTAGGCTATGCCGGAGAGCAAGCAAAGTGCCCCAATCATCAGCACGGGCCAACCAGCTACCCAAGCCAGGTAAAGGCCGGCAACCACAGCCAAACCAAACGAAAGAAAAACCCCTCCCCAAACCTGGCGGGGGGTCAGCAAACCGGTTTGGGTGACCCGCACTGGTCCGGTGCGCGCGTCCGTATCTGCACCTTTGGAAAAATCAACCACATCGTTGACCAGGTTTGTACCAATCTGGATCATGATAGACGTAATTAGGGCGGCCAGGGCAGCTCCCCAGAGGAACTTTCCAGTAGTGGCCGCTACACCCCAACCAAGCACCACTGGGGCGACGGCCGCGGTGAGCGTTTTTGGTCGGATGGCAAGCATCCAGCGTTGAGAAAAGGATAAAGCACCTGGTGGGTAGTTCATACACGCTCCTGAAAAGTAGGCCGATTATAAACGATATTTAAACTACGTTAGAGAGAAAAGCAGGTTTTCGTCTTGTAAAGTTATTGATTTGTTTAGATATGGATTAGGCGAAAATTAGGAATAGATGTGTTAATACCAAATTTGGCGAAAAAGACTTTAGAATCTCTAAGAGCCACTACCTTAAAAAATATTAAGATTGATATCCCATATATTGGGTTATGTCGCTTTATGGAAGGAAAACACCCATATATGGGTGTATGCAGGTTTTGACTATCCCTATCTGTGTTAGAAAAATTGTGCGTTTAGTTTTATGCCAAGTTCCGCTGCCGCGGCTGAATTCTTTAACATTGATGAACCTTAAATTATTTAATTCTTTTAGGTTGGAAGCCCTTCCAGCTATTGAATTCCATATGCCTCTCTGTTACAATACAAGTTACACACGGAACTTCATTGGGCGCAAGTTCTCATTACGATCAAAACTATTTTATCATTGAAAACATAATTTTTTCCCTCAAGAGCCAGGAATCTCGGGGGTTAGCTTAATCTGTGCCCATCGGCAGGTAAAATACAAATTTTTAATCAAGAGGAGTAGTTTCTATGGATGCCAAGCGAGCGTGGCAAGCAGTCCTTGGACAACTGCAAATGGAAATGGCAAAAGCAACCTATGATACATGGGTGCGGGATGCTGCCTTTGTGGCATATGAGGATGGCACTTTTATTATCGGCGTTCAAAACGCTTACGCTCGAGACTGGTTAGAGAGCCGCCTGACCAGTACAATTAGCCGGATGTTGGTTGGTTTATTCGATCGGTCTGTTGAGGTGCGCTTCGTCGTTTGGCAGGAACGCCCTCAAACAGAACCCACCCCGATTGTTGAGGAGATCGAAGAAGAGATTGTTCCGCGGCCGTTCCAAATTAATCTGAACCACCGCTATACTTTTGAAACTTTTGTAGTTGGGGCAAGCAACCGACTGGCGCAGGCGGCATCGATGGCTGTGGCAGAAAATCCGGCCCGAGCTTATAATCCGCTGTTCCTCTACGGGGGAGTGGGTTTAGGTAAAACACATTTGCTGAATGCTATCGGCAATGTGGCTCAGCAATCTGGTCTAAGCGTTTTATATGTTTCCTCAGAGGAATTTACCAACGATCTGATCAATGCTATTCGATCCCATACCACCCAGGCCTTCCGTGACAAGTACCGGATGACGGATGTGCTGCTGATTGATGATATTCAATTCATCGCCGGAAAAGAATCCACCCAAGAAGAATTTTTCCATACTTTTAATACGCTGCATGCGCAGGATAAACAGATTGTTATCTCCTCAGACCGTTCACCCAAGGCCATGAGCACGCTGGAAGAAAGGCTGCGCTCCCGGTTCGAGTGGGGGTTGATTGCCGATATCCAGCCGCCGGATTTCGAAACCAGGTTGGCGATTCTGCGTTCCAAGGCTGAACGGATTGGCCGGGATGTGCCGGGTGAAATCATGGAACTGGTTGCCCAAAGAATGCAGTCCAATATCCGTGAATTGGAAGGAGCGCTTAACCGGATTGTGGCGCATGCTGACCTGCGCGGGATTCCCCTGACCAAAGAACTGGTTAATACGGCTTTGATCGACCTGCTGCCTCAGCGCCGCGAGGTGGAACCGATAGAGGTGGTGCGAATGGTGGCAGACGCTTTTGGCGTTTCGGTGGACCAGATTCTGGCGCGCGATCGCTCTCGGGCAGTGGCTTTACCAAGACAAATTGCGATGTACCTGCTGAGAGAAGAAGCCAGGATCTCACTCCCCCAGATTGGGGACGTGCTGGGAGGGCGCGACCATACCACTGTGATGTATGCCTGCGACAAGGTGTCGGGCTTGCTGGAAGAGGATGACCGCTTACGGCGGCAGGTGGTGGATATCCGAGACCAGCTCTACGGCCAGCTCATACCCGCTTTTTAAATTCTTTATTAGATTTTTTTCTCTTATTAAAACGCCCTGCTGACTGCATACGCTCAGCAGGGCGTTTTGGTCTTTGCGGTGGTAGTGACCTTTTGTTTATTGGATTGTTGACCTCCGATCACCTGAAACGGATGGCATTGTCCTGAATCAGTTTCTATTCAGGGGGATAGACTTCATAAATGTTACATGCCCCACTCTCATTTGAAGTGAAAACAACGGATTGGCCTTGTTTTGATTGGACCGGGTGGGCGTGGGTATCTTGATTTCTAAAATCCGTATGTAGCTCACACAGTCTGATTGAAATGTTCTCTTGTAGATTGATGATGGAGATCCAACCATCCCTCTGATCGACAATTACCTGTGAATCGTTTTTCGATGGAACTGCGTGCACAATTTGAAGATCAGGAACGGGTTGTTTGAAGATTAATGCTCCATCCCAATTTCGGCAGGCGATAAATTTTTCTTTGGGATTTTCTCTCTCGCCACCATGATAGAGAATCTTTTGACTAGATGTCATCCAGATCTCATGTGTACACCAGATATTTTGATTTTGCTTAAATAGCGGTCTATATGCACCGCTGTCTATTTCGAGCGCCCAAATCCTTTGGAAGATATTTTCCCGAAGGCCTTCGTGGTTAAAGATTATTTTGTTATCGTCCTCTGGACAAAATTGGACATGAGTAACCCAAAAAGGAATTCGGATTTCTTTTACCAGGTCTCCTGTGAGGGTGTTGATGATTAAGATCCGGCTGAAGACTGAAGTCTTCTTTTCTATCTCACCTAGATTTCGCATCTGTTCTCCCTGATTCCTGGCAGGGCTTGTGAAATGTTGTGGTTCTGTAATCGGAACGCATAAGCGTTCCCCAGAATGGGAAACATGAGTATAGGCAGAGACCCAGCCCTGAGGTAAGTCAAAGAGGTGTTTTTTAATACCCGAATCGAGTTGAATGGAAAAGATTTGACCGGATTGATTGTAGTAAAGTAATTTGCGCTGACTATCTAAACAAGGGCTTGATTTACTCAATCCTCGACTTGTGCCGGAAGGATAAGGGTAGCTTTTCAGCAGCCCATCCCGGTTATCGGTCAGTTGATGTATCTGCCCAGTTTTCCTGTCCAATTTATACAGATTGGGGAATCCGTCCCGATCGGAAATGAACACCAGCCATTTGTTATCATCGGTGACGGA
>JARROY010000075.1:8978-12251 GCA_037383445.1 Anaerolineales bacterium
AAATATATTCTGTTCGAGATTGAGCAGCATTGATCGGATTGGCATCAGCGCGGTGATGAGCCGCCAGCTGCGGGTATTCTTGATTTCTGAGAGTTGATGGTTCAGCAGCTCGATTTGTGCTCGGAGAGCCTCATTCTCCTGCATCAATTGAAACGGCATATCCTCAAAGGTTTCTATCTTTCCAGACAGATAGTAGGAATATTGTTTTTTGATCTTATCCCAATCCCTTTTTTGGGTTGCAATGCCTACACCGCTCAACCGCTCGACCAGATATTCTTCCCTCGTTCTAGCTGATTCTGGCATAAGCTGGTCCGGTTTCCAAAGTTTTAAGCCATGGGTGGCGGCAAAATCCACAAAATGATTGTGCCAACCGCGTTGAGTCAAACCTTCCTCAATTCTTGGAAGCCTTTCAGAGTATAACTTCTTTTTCATTTGCCTCAACGACCTGTAAGGGAAGTGATGGTTTTCAAATTTGAGTGGGTAAATCTTTTGTCCTGGAAATTGTACAAGATGCCCGCCTTTAGAAGAAAGGTCGTAACTTGTATCTGCAATGATCTTCCAGGCTTTCACCTGACGTCCTCGACTTTTGGAGAATTCGAAGTGGTTGAAGAATTTTTTTGGATTTTTCTTTTGAGAGAAGCCTGCTTTGATGGGGCGGAATTCAAAACGGGTTAACTCAAACGCATTAAATCCCATGGCATCGATGATCTTAATTCCATCCAGCAGGGATACTTCGGGCCAGGGAGAGAAAAAAAGTTCATCGACATCAACATGCAGTCCCCAGTCAAAACCTGATTCGACCGAATAAGCCGCCTTCCGGTCTAACATATCCTTCCAAACATGGGTATTCGCGCTTCCTTGAGGCGGGAAACGCTCGAAGGTTAGAGAATCGAATTTCCTTGCCAGCCTTTCAACTTTTTCAAAAGTGCCGTTATCTGACCAATTATCAAGAATATGAACGTGAAGGCCGTGGTTAAGGTAATGGTGGATGGTCTGCGTGATGATGTCTATTTCATTAAAAACACTGATGATGGCCACTGCGCTGAGGTCGCTGGCATGTTCTGATTGAAAACCATTCAGTCTGCCACCAATATATAAGGAGGTTGTTTTGTTCAGCAGTTCATTATTGTTAATCGTGTATCCCCAAAACCCTGGTTTAAATTTGTATTCATCAAATAAGTCGTGAAGTTCATCGCTGCTCCATTCACGGAGATGCCAGGGGTTTTTGGGAGGACCCAGGTCGCCTATTCCACGCAGGCGGACACGGTCTGGGGTAGAAATTAAGACAAACTGCGCTTGATAAGAGAGTTTAGCCAGATATTTTAACAAGTTATCGGGAGAATGTAGATGTTCGAGCACATCGGCGCAGATAACGACACTGTTGGCAATTAGTTCATCATCGAACTTGGGAATTTCTTCCTCAAAATTAATCTCGATGATTCTTGCACCCGGGTTATTTTTCTCGAATAGTTCCAGGTTTGTGCCAAAATCTATCCCAATTTTCTGAACCTCGGGAGGGAATTCTTGAAGCTTTGCGCCATTACCACAGCCAATATCAATTATGTACTTGGTACCTAATCGCTCACAAAAATATTTAGCCAATCCATAAACATGCGGTTGATGGATTCTTGTTGATTCTTTCTGCTCGTAGTATTCAACTTGGTCTCGCTGGCGGTATTCAGGTTTTATCTTCCACATTTAGCTGTCCATACGATCTTTATCGTTAATCAACAAGCCAATCGGCCTAATTCATACCCTGCAAGGCTTTGCTGTTTGTCATAGTTTCAATCAAATCATATCCTATATGAATTGATTAAAGATGGGAATAACGGTTCTAAAGAAGTTGTTCACGGTTTGATCGCCTGCACCCCACCGATTGAGTTGATCTCCAACTCCCACTCAGTTCCGATTTGGGCTTTCTCATAGAGATTGTAGTCGGAGGTGTTGAAAACATATTCCTTACCATCTGCGGAGAAGTAAATATTATAGTTCTCTTCACCTTCACCCAGCCGCTGGTCGGTGGTTAAGATCGGGTTGGGCCATTGCGGAGAAAAGCCATCACCGCTGACAGTAACTGTATCCACATAGTCATACTCAAGCATGGTATAGGTGCAAAAATCGTCGTATACAACGTAGGTGCAGTCCTGCACTACCTCGG
Organism: Anaerolineales bacterium; assembly: GCA_037383445.1. Classification (GTDB taxonomy): domain Bacteria; phylum Chloroflexota; class Anaerolineae; order Anaerolineales; family UBA11579; genus UBA11579. Next base: position 11,137 of record JARROY010000075.1, read on the forward strand.
CATAACCGCTCCCGGTGTCCTCGGTATACGGCGTGCCGCAAATTTCTTGGGAGCCTTGAACTGGGCTGTCGACTTCGTCACGCGCTTCGGAAGTGCAATAACCGATCTCCGCCTCTTCTGGAATCTGGTCGTACCAGTCTTCGTATTCTACGGGTACCAAACCTTCAATCGCATATGAGCGTTCCCAACTGACGTCTGTTACGGTTCCGATGGTGGCGGTAGTGCGTAGGAAAATAAAATAAATAGCGATACAGCCAGCCAGCAGTACTAGACCTAAGATGGCCAGAATAGACCGGCTGCCTTTGGCAGAGGCTTTGGGCAGGCGGTCTCCACCAGGTTGTTGGTGCGCTGAAGGGGAAGGTGTGCTTATTCTGATAAGGGTGCCGCCGCACTGATTGCAGCGGTTGTCAGTTTCTAGGTTTTCTGCTCCACAGTGAGGGCATTTTACATTTTGAGCAGGTCCGCTTTTAAAAGCACCAACTACCCGTCCGGCGTCTCGCTGGTTTCCTTCGCTCAGGTCAGCTTTACACTGCGAGCATGTCGTAGCTCCCGCAGGGTTGCGCGTCCCGCAGTAGGCGCAGTGAATATCCGCTCCCGCCTGGGCTTTTTTTAGTTTTGCCTGATCTTGGATCAATTCCTGCCGAGATGCTTGGGTGAATTCTACGTTTTCTGGTTGAGGGGCGCCGCATCCTTGGCACACTTTTTCCGGACCGGGATTGATGGTGCCGCAGTTTGGGCATTCCCATTGAAGTTCTACGTACCCAATCTTTTTCTTTGCCATGGAGATCCTTTCAAAATGAACACTGGAATTATGGTTCAATTATATACAGAACCTAATCGAGCGGAATATTTTTTCCGTTACATTTTTGGAAAACGATCTTGAAAGGTATTTATCTTTCAGGAGTAGGAGTGCTGGTGCAAATCGAAGGAATTAAGCCGTCCGCCACCCGGATAGCTTCTTCTTTTGGCAAGTTCGTCACCAGCTGGATATTAATGTCTTTCAGCACTACACTGATCATCCAGACTTCGTGCGTGTTGTATTGGCTCAAATCGAGGTCGTCTTCCACCTTTTGGGTGAGGTCGAAGCTGCTGGTCAGGCTGGCTGGCTGGTTTTG
>JARROY010000076.1:0-7932 GCA_037383445.1 Anaerolineales bacterium
TTAACTGCGAGGGACATGAATGCCCCACCCCGTATCTAAACAGCAAATCTATACTACAGTCTTCTCCCTCTCGTAAGGTCATCACCCTCAGTAAACAAATTGAAAAAGATTCTCATACACATGCCAAACATGTCCGAATCACGATTAATTCAGAAGGCAAAGTAACCAAACTAGCCGTATCTCGCTAATTTTTCTCCTTCCAAACCTCAACTAGTTCAGCCCTGCGCATTTCACTGTCAAATAATGCCAGGGTTGAACGTCCATTCAACCCCATTAATTCCCCAGGATTCAAAAGAACTGTATTTCCAATACTTTCTTGGAATGCGGTATGGTCATGCCCGTAACAAACCAGGTCGTAATTTCCAGAAAGAACCAACTGACGAGCAATTTCAGGATAGTGATTCATGGCTATGCGAAGCCCATATTTTTCTAATTGCATGAATTCTCCATGCAGTGTAAAGTTAGCGTACGATTGGGCAATTTTCGCTACAGTAAGTCTGTCCCCGTCATTGTTCCCCCAAACCAGATGAATGGGGATATTACCCAACCCTTTTCCTAAGCGGTGGATCATAAAAGGCGATATAAGGTCCCCGCAGTGTAAGACGAGGTCAGTTGTCCTTAGATACGGAATAGCCTCATCTAACCGCCAAACATTATCATGGGTGTCACTGATTATTCCAATTTTCATCATTTCCATCCTTTTTCGTATCATTACGCTGTGATAAACTCTATCATATCAAATTATTATACAGAGAGATTTTCCAAATACTAATAGTTAACTGCTTAATCTCATATTACCAAGTAACCCAATACTCATCAGGAAATCAATTTCATGAAAAAAGAAATCTTTATATCCACTATAGTAACTATCATCAGCCTCGGAATTGCATTTGCAGCAGGTTTTTTTACCAACCAATACATTAACCCACCGGAACTCAATCTCCCAATCCTATCGCAAGCTCAAAATATTGTTAAGAACCATGCCTATTTTGACCTACCAACTGACCCCAGTTTAGAATACGGTATGATCCACGGAATGGTAGAAGCCATGGATGATCCATATGCGTCATTTGAGGAACCAGCGCAGCACGAACTAAGTCAAGATTCATTCGAAGGTGAGTTTGGTGGGATTGGGTCAGAAATCACTATTGATGAAGAGCAGCGAATTGTCCTCTACCCATTCCCAGATAGTCCTGCCCAAGAAGCTGGAATCATGGACGGGGATATTTTAATTGGCGTGGATGGGATAGAAATCACACCTGACATGGACATCCATACCGTTGTATCAATGATTCGTGGTCCAGAAGGTGAGAAAGTTACCATCATCGTTCGGCGACCGCCACAAATGACTGAGCAAGAATATATCATAAAGCGTCGGGTATTTCAGCTTCCTTCAGTTACCTGGAGAATCCTAGATGAGCAACCAGAGATTGGACTCATCGATATAAACTTGATTGCGTCATCCACTGTTGAGGAAATTAAGAAAGCAATTACCGAACTAAAATCTGAACAGGTAATCTACTTCATATTAGATTTAAGGGGAAATGGTGGTGGGGTTTTAGACAGCGGAATTGAAATTGCAGAATTATTCCTTGAAGACGGTGACGTAGTCATTTACCAGCAGTACAAAGGGGGACAGCCCGAGGTTTCAAAAGCCACCAAGGACGGAGAGTTCTCCACCCTTCCTCTCGTTGTATTAATCGATGATTTCTCTGCCAGTGCTTCAGAAATTATCGCAGGTGCCCTGCAGGCTAATCAACGCGCTCAACTTATCGGTATTCCTTCATATGGGAAAAATACGATTCAACTGGTATTCACTTTAGACGACAATTCGAGCATCCACGTAACATCAGCAATTTGGTGGCTTGAAGGAAGCTCCCCAGAAATGAACTTTCAATTGATTCCAGATATCGAAATTACCAATGAAAATCCATCCCCAGATGATTATCTAAATCTCGCAGTTGATTATTTCTTACAAAACTAAATCGAACTAAACATTTGGAACAGCCACACTGGTTAAAATATCCGCGATAATATCGTCCGGATCGACTCCTTCAGCTTGGGCTTCAAAATTTAGCAGTAATCGGTGTCTCAAGGCAGGATAAATTACTCGGCGGATATCTTCAATGGAAACAGCCTTTCGATTATGGAGCAGAGCTTCTACTTTTGCTCCCCAAATAATCGCCTGCAACCCTCGCGGGCTTGCCCCAATCCGTAAATTCCGCCGGACACTCGGGACCACCTCATTCCCATCCGGTTGGGTTGCAGCAACTAATCTCGCTGCATAGCGAAAAACTGGTTCAGCCACAGGTACCTGCTTAGTCAGTTTCTGCATTGAAACGAGAGTCGATCCTGTTGTAACTCGTTCTACGTTGGGCAACACTGCTCCAGTCGTTCTCCGGGCGATTTCAACAAGCTCATTCTCACTTGGGTAAGGTATGTACAGTTTATATAAAAATCGATCGAGCTGAGCTTCAGGCAGCGGATAGGTTCCTTCCATTTCAATAGGATTTTGGGTTGCTAATACCAAAAATGGTTGTGAGAGTTCATGAGTCACGCCAAAAACCGTTACGCGGTTTTCTTGCATGGCCTCTAGCAAAGCAGATTGCGTTCGGGGGGCTGCCCGGTTGATTTCATCGGCTAATACTAGGTTAGCAAATATTGGACCCTTCTCAAACCTAAATCCTCGGTTGCCATCCTCCATAGAAGACAGAATTGTCGTCCCAATGATATCCGCTGGCATTAGATCAGGAGTGAATTGAATCCTGCTGAAGGTGCAGGCAATCACGTCTGCTAACGTTTTAACCAACATAGTTTTACCCAAACCCGGAACACCTTCCAATAATGCATTTCCCCCAGCCAGTAAAGTGACCAGCAAATCATGGACCAATATTTCCTGTCCAACCATAACTCTTGACAATTGCTTCTCTATTGAGATTGCAATTTGCTGGTAGACGTCCAATGTAAGTTTTTTAGTTTCGCCATTTTCGTTAGTCATTTAGAACTCTCCAGTACTAAGGTCTTCTCCAGGGCATTTGCCAACGCCGGATAGCAATCTCAACTGGCCATCCAATAATCAATATCAACAGTAACAGGTTAAACCAATCCAATCCTGGTTTTGAGTCTAGTTCTCGCGAATTTTCCAATTCTTGGTCAAAACTGAGCATAACGCCATTGGTTTTTTCTCTCCAGTGAGCTATCCTATTCGCACCTAACTCCGATGACTCAAATTTCCACTCGTCCGGATAGTTGATCGAAAAAGGAACAATGAGGTCATGGGTGTTACTTCCATCAGAATACTTAATTATACCTGTATAAGCCCCTATATGCGGTGGAGGAAGTTCCAAAGCATACTCTCTTCCACTTATTTGAGTCATCTGATATGCGACATTTGGTTCCCCATCAGTGGATTGTACCCAAATAGGGTTTTTAATATTTTTTGCTATTTCAGACCCAGGAAAGATTAAGTGAATCTTCATTTGTGTCTCGTCTACATTGAGCTTAACATCTGCCTCTCGAATTGATGGATCGGGTAAGACATACCGAGCAACTTGCTGCCAGAATGTCCCTTGTTTTTCCCAATCTTTCATTCCAGGAGTCCACTGCTCTCCTAGATCGCCCATCCAGGCGGCAACATGCCCCAAACCTACTTGCCAGACAGAAAGTAAAGGATCTCCAAAATTTCCAGAAAGCAGCACATCTTCAGCACCAACACTCGATTTGCTTTGTATTGCGATGTAACCGTTCAACAATGGAAGTTCGTCGAGCCTAAAACCAGCTAGAATGGGGTGATTTTCTACTCCCAGGATCATATTAGTGCGTCCTTCCTGCACATTTTCTGCCTGAACTGCCCTACTCTCAGAGATCATTACTTTAGGAAGATCTTCCGGATTATAGACCTGATAGAAACGCCCACCACCTCTTTCTGCAATCCTTGAAAGCGTTTCCGGATCACTTTCATATCCCAAGGCGATAGTTGAAATTGTAATTCCATTATCCCGAGCATACTCAACAAGACGGTTAAATTCATCGGATGAACCATCCCCACTAACACCATCAGACATCAGTAAAATGTGCGGGTAATCGGTCGTCTCCGAGGCAATCATCTGATTGACTGCCTCTTCCAATGCTTGGTACATAAAAGTACCTCCACTGGCTACCATCTGGCTGACCTTGTCCTGGGCAATCCGCAGATCTAAACCCTCCCCAACTTGTCTCAAGTCAACCTCCCAATTGGTTGTGCCAGAAAACGACAGCACTCCCAGAAAATCATCAGACCGCAGTGTTTCGATGGCTCGCATTGCTGCTTCTCTGGTCAAATCAATTGGGGCAATCTCAGTATCCCGATCTCCGGCCATACTCCCCGAACGGTCCAGTACCAGCAAAAATGTAATCGGAACACGTTGCACCCGATCTGGGGGAATTAAAATAATTGGCATCAATGGCTCCAAAATTGAGTTTTGATAACCACCAAGGGTGTAACTATTCCGCCCACCCAAGAAAACCAGGCCTTTCCCTAACTCTAACACATGCAATCTCAAAGCCTGTTTTTGCTCATAATTTAAATCCTGTTCAAGTAAATTATGTAAAAAGATTACCTGGAGGGTCTCCAAATCATCCAAGGAAGTTGGAAATTCATCAGGTTTGATAATGGTAACTTCAGACCCTTCATTCCTAAGGTCAGTAGCTAAAGGCCCAACACTATCCAAATCTTTTGTGATGATTAGTATCCTAGGCTGCTTGTAAACTTGGATCGAAGTATAAGCGATATTATTTCCTAGAAATTCATCTCCCTCTATCTGTATACGAGCCTCGATATGCATCACACCCGGATTCCCAGCCTGAAGCATGATCGGTACGATAGTTTCTCCCTGCCCTAGCTGAACTTGGCCTTCGTTGTAAAGTTCCCCATTCACATAAACCTGCAATTCACCTTCTTGTTTGAGAATGGAATGAACAGGTAAAAAAATCGGGAACTTCATTTCGCTCCAGACATTTGTCGATCCTTTTATAGGTCCTAACAATACATCTGACGCAAATTCGACCCCATCCAGAGAGATAAAATCTATCCTACCTACTGTTTTAAATAATTGATCAACCAATTGATCAACTCGATTACCGCTGTCCACTACCCCATCTGTGGCTATTATGATTCGCCCGCTTTGTCCATTAAGAAATTTAGCTGCCATTTCTAAAGCTTCATCTAAATTACTCCCCCCATTAGGAACTTCTGGCCAATTGTCAGATAGAACATACTCGGAGGTTGAGCCATAAACAATTACTTGCCGGTTTGGTCTTAATGATTGCCAAACCGTAGCAAACACTTGTGAATTAAACAAGCTCTCTTCTTGAATACTTTTTGACCGATCCAGAATCAGAATCTCCGGATCATAATCAAACTCGTTCTTGGATTCGAATGCTGAAAGTGCTGCTGCACCGACAACTATAAGTAGAAATAATCTTACCGCCAAACTTTGCCACCAGCGCAATTTTTGCCATTTGGCAATCCAAATCAAACCTACTCCAATGCCAGAAAAGAGGATCAAGACCAGCAATTTTGTCATCGCCATGCCCGCCACGCTTCCACCAACAACAGAATAGCTACCACTAAGAGCAACCATGGACTAAGATTTACTTCGACAACTTGAAAGCCTTGAGGCATGGTTTGCTCTGCCTCGGCATATTGCAACCGCCATTCACCGGGAAGTATATTACTTTCTTGAAATCCACCTGCGTTGACCCCAAATTGCATTTGAATTTTCTCACCATTTTGGTTAGTCATTTCAAGGGAATAAAGTCCAGTTGTATCCAAAGAAATTTCTCTAGTGAGAACCTCTTGGCTTTCTTCTACTCTTGGTGTTAATATCGAGATGGCATAAGTTTCAAAAACATCATTAAGATCTAGGACGTCTCCAAGTTGATATTCCGGTAATGGGGAAAAACCTTCTGAATACTTAATCAAACTGGATAAGAACAAAGGAAATGCAGGGTGTTTTGTAAAATTCCCACTTGAAAGTGGGGCTAGAAAGAAAAAGACTTCGCTCTGATCTTCTAGATGGTCGACCAATAGCGGGAGATTTCCTGACCAGACCAATTCTTCCCCATCTAACCCCTCCATGAGTCTCCAGACATATTCCCACCTCACGCCAGTAAGGTTTACATTCTTTAAAATTTCATGAGAAAGAACTTGCACAGGCTCTGTAATCGGTTCTAGACTATCCAAGACATATCTAGAATTACCACTCGGTGGATCGAAGACCAAGACTTTTCCCGAAGGCCATTTTTCTGGGATAAAACCACGAAAAATTACCAAATCAAATTCTAAATTGGTAGTGTATTCAAAAGGTGCGAATATCTTCAATTCCACACCTGGAACAGCAGCAATTGCCCGGTCGATTGGTTCGGGTGTTTCCGTCACCAGGGCAACTTTTACAATCGGAGATGAGACATTAGAAAGTACCGCGATATCGTCATCAGGGAGAAAATCCTGGCCAAGCAATTGGACTTCAACTGTCTCAATATCGCCAGAAATTGAGACAACTTTTGGATTGACTGAGTTTGGAGACAACAACACCTTTTGTGTCTGCACAAGCTGTTGATTAATTCTAATTTCTAGGTCTCTTTCATTCTGAATAGACCCAAAATTTACGACATTAAAAAACAATTCCGTTTTAGTGTCTTTCGATTCCAAAACAGGTCCAATGATTGCCTGGTTGTTTTGTTCGAATCCAATAAATATCCAATGGATCTGAATCGAAAAATCATCAAGGTCAATCAAATCATAAGCCGCATCAGTAAGGATATAAACTTCAATCGGAAGATCCGCAGCTGCTTCACTAAGGGCTAATGCCAAACCTCCTCGGAGATCAACCCCACTTCCTAAAACCTGCAAATCGTTTACCGTCTGGCTCAATTTTTCCTGACTCATAAAAAGGGTACTGCCGATTAATTCCGCACTACCACCAAAAGTGATTACTGTAGTTTCATCCTGTCTCCTTGCTCCTTTAATAAAATCAAGGGCAATTTCTTTTGCGATTGTGAATCGATCTGGATTCCCATCCTGAGTGTGCATACTGGTTGAATCATCAATCAATATCACCCTCTGAACCCCCTCTCCACCTAAAGAGGGTAGCGATACTACTGGTTGGGCAAATGCTAAACTCAATAGGCTGGCAATTAGCAAATCGAGTAAGAGCAGCCACGATAATTGTATATATTTCGGTTTTTCCCCTTCAAATTTGTCCTCTAGGAATGACCATAAATAAATACTGGAAACCACCATGCGGCGGTTTCTTGCCATATGAAGGTGAAGACCAATGATCACTGGCAGACTTAAAAAACCGAGGAAAGCTAAAGGGGTTATAAAACGCATCAATTCACCAATACTTGATGTTCGCGCAAATATGGCAAAATTTCCCTGCTCAAAGACCAATCAGAATCTACCAAACAATAAAATGCATGGTGAGCAACAGCGGCAAGTTCCAATCTAGCCCGCCACTCTATCACTCGTTCTTGGTACTTTCTGATGGCTTCATTTGTAAGATCAAAATTTACCAAACGACCAGTTTCACTGTCTTCTAATTCATATGTTCCATGTACATCGGGATTGAGTTCTGCAGGATTAAGCACATGGATTACATTTACCCACCAATGTGGGGCTGGGAGGGCCGATAGGATTGTGGATAGATTGCCCTTTTCTAGTAAATCGGAAATTATAAAAACCACACCCCCACGTGAGATTCGCTGGGTCAAGCCCCGTGCCGCTTGCTCAAGGTCCGATTGCCCCCCATACTTTAATTGGTTCAAGTAGCGTATAAAGGAACTCAGATAACCTTTACCAGACACCAAGCCAAACTCCGGATTTGGCATCTCTCCATAAGGATAAACAAACAATCGATCTCCATTGGTTAAGGCCGCATAACCCAAGGCGGA
>JARROY010000077.1:0-10149 GCA_037383445.1 Anaerolineales bacterium
GGGGCATAAATACCGGGTAATGTTCTCAGTTCGTCTTCTAATCCCTCAAAGGTAGGTGCTTGATTTTTACCAATACCAAGTGTAAATGCCCAGTCGAGATATTCACGCATAAGCTCACGGGCAGCAGCGATTTGTTCTTCAGTTTCGACTTGAGAGATAGTTAACATAATAGATTCCTTAATCCCAATTTTCAGCAAGGGTTTCTCTATGATTGTTGTTCCAAACATTCTCAATTTGACGTCGGGTGAGTGCTTTATATCAATCGGTGACACAAGCATACTAGTTCTTCAATGACATGGGGAAAATCTCAATAAAGATTATAAGACATTAATGACAATAATGATAAATATAATCCGTTATACCTGTTGTTCCATTATGAAATAAGCAAAAATCTTGAATTTATCGAAAATCATGCTGAGAAAATCTATAAAGGTAACAGCACAGACGAGATAATTCTCTCAAATATAAGATTCAATTTCAATCGAATGCTGAGACTTAATCTTCTCATTCAAAACAGCTTATCCGTCTTGGCCGCCATAATAAAATCGTTTCGATGCAGTCCACCAATTTTATGCGTCCACCAGGTGACGGTTACCTTTCCCCATTCGGTCTTTAGCACGGGATGATGCTGCTCCTCTTCTGCAATTTCGCCCACTTTGTTGGTAAAAGCCAGCGCCTGGGCAAAATTTTTAAACTTAAAAACTCTTTCAAGCTGATTAACGCCATCTCGATTGAGAATCTGCCAATCGGGAACCTTGGGTTTCAGCTGTTCCATTTCCTCATCGGTTACCGTGGGCTCACCACCTCTGCAGGGGACACATTTCATTTCTACCAAGGAATTCATTGCTACCTCACTTCCTAAGTTGTGCATACCATCAGCCAAAAGCTGTGTGAATGCGTTTTATCTATTTTGAACATTAATCTTAACTAAGGAGAAAGAAATTGTCTATAGCTTATCTATATCCAAGGATATCAATTAAGCATCCGGGATCTTCAGTTATCAACATTGAGTAAAACAGGTTTCTCCCAATCTAGGCATGTCCCGCTCTTGGTTAAAATGAAATTTACCCCATAATATCAGGTATACTTGTCATAGAAGTATTGGTTCTTGAGTATTCTTGTTACATGCTGAAACTGGTGGAAGGAGGGCGTTGGGAAGCTCTATGTTATCGCCCATAGAAGTCAACAATAATATTCTCGAAATGGAATATGCTGTTAGGGGACCTATTCCTAAGCGAGCAGCAGAACTGGAAAGTCAGGGGATGAAGATTATCCCCTGTCATATTGGAAATCCCCAAGCGCTGGGGCAATCTCCTCTGGCCTATAATCGCCAGGTGCTCAGCTTGGTGGAAGATCCCTCCAAAATCGCCCGGGAAAAAGCACTTAAAAATGTTTTTGAAGAAACTCCTGCCACGGACATAAAGGAATCAGATTTTTTGTCAGAAGAAATTCTGGTTGTCAGTGAAACTATTCTGAGCAAGATGAAAGCGGGAGGTACAGGCGCCTATACCGAAAGCAAGGGGGAGCGTTTTATCCGGGAAGCGGTTGCCAGTTTTATTAACAAAAGGGATCTCACTGGCAATCCAAATGGGGTTGCTTCTGATCCAGAAAAGATATTTCTCACCAGCGGCGCCAGCCAGGGTGTCAAGTTTGTGATCGATTTACTGATTGCACACAGCAATGACGGCATTATGGTTCCGATTCCACAGTATCCGCTGTATTCCGCCACGATCAAAAAAGCTGGCGGCAGACAGGTTAATTACTACCCGGACGAGGAAAGCGGTTGGACGTTCGATCAGGCCCTGCTGGAAGAGTCGCTTGCTAAAGCCCGGGGTGAAGGCGTCAATGTCAAAGGTATCGTGGTGATCAATCCCGGCAACCCGACTGGCGCTGTATTGGGTGAGAAAAGTATTCAAACGGTGATTGAATTTGCCAAAGAACATCATTTAGCCATTCTCGCAGATGAAGTCTATCAGGAAAATGTTTATGCTGGAAAATTTGTTTCCTTCGCTAAGGCATTAGGCGCTGAAACAGCAGTCCCATTATTCAGTTTCCACAGCAGATCGAAAGGGTTCTTTGGGGAATGCGGGCATCGAGGCGGTTATCTAGAAGTTCGCAACCCGCCAAACATCCAGGGCAGCAACCTTGATTTTGTCGATTTACTGACCAAACAAGCCTCCGTGAGCTTATGTTCAAATACTGCCGGCCAGATATTGACTTATCTGATGGTTTCTCCGCCCAAAGAAGGCACGGCTTCCTACCAGCTATATAGCCAAGAAAAGAGCAGGATCTTAAACGACCTGAAAGAAAAAGCGACCATGATCCGGAATGCTTTTACCCACATGGATGGCGTAGAATGTTTTGGCAAGACCGGAGCCATGTACCTGTTTCCCCGTTTGAATAAACTCCCGGAAGGCAAAACAGACTATGATTATTGCAAGGCGCTGTTGGAAAAAACAACAGGGAAGGTATTCCACCTGGGCAATGGTTGACTTGGATGCGATCAAGAACAACGTTCAATATATCCTCAACCGGACCAGAACCCAGGTTATGGCGATCGTCAAGGCGAATGCGTATGGGCATGGTGCAGTCCCGGTTGCACAAGCGGCGCTGGATGCTGGCGCCTCCTGGTGCGGTGTTGCCAGGGTAAATGAAGCCCTGGAACTGCGTGAGGCCGGATTAGATTGCTCGATCCTGATTTTAGGATATACACCACCAGTTCAATACCAGGAAATGATCTCGCATCAGGTTTCCATGACGGTCTGGAATCGTCGGCAAATCGAGGGCATTTCTGCTGCTGCCGCAGGGATCAAGAAAACCGCAAGACTGCACTTGAATGTTGACACGGGCATGAGCCGGTTAGGTGCGGAACCAGGGGATGTCATCCGTTTGCTCGAAATGTCCGCACATCTCCCCTATATTCAATTCGAAGGGTTGTTTACTCACTTCGCCCGCGCCGATGAGGCTGAGCAAGCTCCAACGGATGCCCAGGAAGAGCTTTTCCAAGACCTTATGGCAAAGCTGAAAACTGCCGGGATTCAAATCCCGCTCATCCACGCGGCAAATTCCGCCGCCAGTCTGACGCGTCCCAGCGTATATTTCAATTGTGTCCGCTTGGGGATTGCCATGTATGGCCTGCATCCTTCGTCTGAGTGTCCGCTGCCGCCTGAATTTCAACCGGCGTTGACTTGGAAATCCGTAATCAGCCGGTTGAAGAACTTCCCAAAGGGCAGAGGCATCAGTTATGGGCACGAGTATATCACCTCACAAAAAGAGCGCATTGGAACCGTTCCTGTTGGCTATGCAGACGGATTCCGGCGGGTTGCAGGCAATTATGTGCTGGTGAGAGGACGTAAAACCCCGGTTGTCGGCCGGGTGACGATGGACCAAATTATGGTCCAATTAGATGCGGTGCCGGATGTCCGCGAAGGGGATGAGGTTGTCTTGATTGGCGAGCAAAACGGGAGCAGGATAACAGCGGAGCAGGTTGCAGGTCGATGGGGGACGATTAATTATGAGGTCACCAGCGGCATTGCACACCGTGTTCCCCGAATATATTGAACGTCCCGGGCACCGATTTCCTAGAATACAAAACCGGACTGCCCACTTGTTTGATGGCAGCCCGGCTTTTTTATGGTGCAGAGAGTTAACCTCCGAGATAAGCTTTCTTAACCTCCGGATTTTCAAGCAATTCTTTTGATGGCCCCTCGATAACCATTGTGCCGGTCTCTAGTACGTAGCCTCGTTGTGCAAATTGCAGCGCCATCCGGGCATTCTGCTCAACCAAAAGAATGGTAGTACCCTCCTGATTGATTTCTTTTAGCGCGGCGAACATTTCCATCATCAGCTTGGGCGCTAACCCCATGGATGGCTCATCTAGAAGCATAAGCTTGCGAGCACTCATCATCGCACGCCCAACAGCCAGCATCTGCTGCTCTCCACCGCTTAATGTGCCGGCCTTCTGATTGATGCGCTCTTTTAGCCGCGGGAAAATTGAAAACACCCGTTCACGATCGGCTTGAATCGCCTCGGTATCGTTGCGGGCGAAAGTCGCCAATTTCAGATTTTCCATCACAGTTAAATTTTCAAAAAGCCGGCGGCCTTCAGGCACATGAGAGATTCCCAAGTCAGTCACCACTTTATCCGCGGGGTAGTCGAGCAGATTTTTATCCTGGAACGCCATTTTAGATCCAGATTCTGCAGGGATTAAGCGCGAGATGGCTCGGAGTGTGGTGCTCTTTCCTGCACCGTTCGCCCCGATGATACACACAATCTCCCCTTCAGAGACATCAAAGCTGATCCCATGTAAGGCTTTAATATTGCCATACGAGACGGAAAGGTTTTCAACGGACAGCAGCATCAGAATACCACCTCCTTTCCCAGGTATGCTTCGATAACTTTTGGATTGTTCTGTATCACTTCGGGTGTTCCCTCGGCAATCACCTCGCCAAAGTTCAGTGTTTGGATGATCTCGCACAAATCCATCACAACTTTCATACGGTGTTCGATCAGGAAAATGGCCATCCCAATCTCACGGTGTACCTGCCGGATGATATCCATCATCTGGATGAGTTCTTCCGGATTCATACCGGCTGTAGGCTCGTCCAGGAAAAGCACTTTTGGCTCTGTTGCAAGTGCGCGGGCGAGCTCTACCCGGCGCTGCGCTCCGTAGGGAAGGTTGGTGACAATTTGATCGGCCAAGTGGGGAATTCCAACCAGTTCCAGCAGATCCATGGCTAATTTATCGGTGGCTTTTTCTTCTCGCGTGCGTTTGGCAGTTCCAAAAAATGCACCCATAAGCCCATAAGTAAGCTTTGAGTAGCGGGCCATTTTTACATGGTCGAGCACACTAAGATAGCGCCACAACCTCAGGTTTTGGAAGGTTCGGCCTAGTCCCAGATCAGCAATTTGGTTGGGTTCAAGCGAGGTGATTTCCTTATCCTCTAGAAGAATTTTTCCTTCAGTGGGATGGTAAACACCGGTAATCAGATTGAAGATCGTAGTTTTTCCTGCGCCGTTCGGTCCAATCAAACCACGAATTTGTCCTTTTTCAATCGTCAGATTGTAATTGTTTACAGCTCTTAACCCACCGAAGTAGTGAGTCATATCACGGACTTCAAGCAGCGGCATGTTCCTCTCCTTCCATGGTGATCTTCTTCGGCCGGAACAACTTTTCGACGTCGAACTCGGTGAAGGCGACCAAACCAGTTGGTCTGAAGATCATGATCAGAATGAGCATGATTGGGATGATGATCCATTTGAAGATATCAAGCGGTCGCAGGGCTTCGCTGATCAAACTTAGCCCAACGGCCCCAACGATCGAGCCGGTGACCGAGTTCAATCCGCCAAAATACACCATCGCTAGAACCTCAGCCAATTTTCGGATGCCAAAGGAGTCGGGGTTAATATAGCGCAGTACGTGTGCAAAAAGCCCACCTGCGACACCGGCCCAGAAAGCTGCGAATAAGAATGCGGCCATCTTTGTTTTCCGGGTGTCTACGGTCATGGCGTTAGCGGCCAACTCACCATCGCGTACCGCGTTAAGTGCTTTACCCATTGTGGAGCGCACGAAGTTGTTAATGATCCAGATTGCCAGTACTGTCCAAATAAAGACAACCGGCAAGCTGGCATAGTTGGGTTGGTTGCTGATCCCACGCGCCCCGCCGACGATTTCCATATTTTCAAACAAGCTCTTTACGATGAACATAAACGCCAGTGAGATAATCGCAAGGTAGTCTCCGCGCGTGCGGAAAGAGGGAATCGCGACCAGCAGTGCACCAGCAGCCGATACCAACCCACCAAGGATGAGCGCCACCGGGAACATGAACGGTCCCAGTGCAGGTGGTAATAAGGCTTCTCCAAATCTGTTTTCCGATACAAACAGGACGATTGTGAAAGTTGAGGCCACATATGCTCCAAGCGACATGAACCCCGGATGCGAACATGAAAATTCGCCCATATAACCATTCACAACGTTGAGGCTGAGTGTGAGGATGATGGCAATCATTGCCAGGCGGGCCACCAAGATACGGTAATCGCTGATATCTCCCCAAATGTAGAGCAGGGCATACATCAGGACCAAGTGGATCGCGGCCGTAACAATCAACGGGTATCCCATTAATTTTTCAGCGATGGTGTTCGTGATTGATTTGAGCAAGCGTGCCACAATGCCGATTGGGAGGAAATAAATCAAGATCATATACAGCAGCGCACTGGGGAAGAGAACTGGTTTATCCAGCGCTACGACTAATCCGAAAAGTGCAGGGACTTTAGACATCCCAAGTACGCGTGCCAGTGGAAGGCCGACAAATTGTTCCAGACCTACAGCGACAAGGGCGGCAAGCAGCCATCCTAAGAGAGGTACAGTTTTATATGGCTGCCAAAACCTCGAAAGTGCCGCACGGAGTCGCTGCCATGTGCTGGGGTTTGAGACTGAGTATGTTGTCATTTCTGTTCCTTTCTTCAGTCTTTATCCGTTATCACAGGCGCAATTGTGCGCTGTGCGGCTCTCCGAAAAAGCCGTGCGGTCGAAAAGTCAAAATGATCAGAATGATGCCAAACGCGATCAAATTCCGCATGGTTGATGGGAAGACCGTGGCGACGAAAATTTCTATGAAGCCCAAAAGAAATCCTGCTAGGCCGGCACCAAGTATCGATCCGCGGCCACCGAGGATGGCGGCAACGAATGCTTTCCAACCAAAGAGAATCCCCATGTTGGGATCCAGTACAGGGTATGCAACACCGTACAGGATTCCTGCCGCTGCTGCCAGCGCTGACCCGAGACCAAAGGTCATTAAGGCGATGGTGTTTGTTGAAATACCCATCAATGGGACAACCACATAATCATAAGCCATGGCTCGCATCGCCATACCCCATTTTGTGCGGCGAACGAATTGGTGCAGTGCCAAGGTCAGCAGGATCGAGACAAAAACAATCAATATTTTTTTGTTCGTCACACTCACTCCGGCAATGTTGATGGTGGATGTCTGGATCAATTCGGGGAATGACCTTCGTTGGGGGCCGAGGATGGCCAGGTTGCCGGTTTCGAGGATGATGCCGATCATCAGACCGGTGATGGCCGCCGAGGCGCGCGGTGCATCACGCAGCGGCCGATAGCCGATGCGTTCCACCAGCATGCCAACAAGTGAATTGAGCAGCATTGAAATGATCAGCGTCAGGACAAGAACTAACGCCAAGGCGACGCCGCTTGGCAGTGCCAGGGCGCCAAAAAAATCGAGGGCGAGCAGTCCACTGGAGACAAAAAAACCAATGTAGGCCCCCACCATAAAAATATCTCCGTGAGCGAAGTTGAAAAGCAGCAGCACGCCGTACACCATTGAATATCCAACTGCAATCAGCGCGTAGAAGCTGCCCAACTGAAGCGCATTAATTAAGTTCTGAAATATGAATTCCATAGCGATAACTTCTCCTGGGAGAGGGCGGGTCAAAGAACAAATCAGTGACCCGCCCCTGCTTCTGTTTTCCTTTGAAGTTCACCTGATCGCTGGGATTATCTCAGCAATCACGTGATTCACTTACGGGCAAACCTGCTTATAGAAAGTGAATTTGCCCTCTTCACTGATTCTGACGATCACCGCGCATTTAATCGGGTCGCCTTCTTCAGTGAAGGTCATATTGCCAGTGATGCCTGGGAATTCTTTGATGCCTGCCATCGCGTCGCGGACGCATTGACGATCTACCGCAATATCGCCGGTAATCTCGCCGCAATCCTGGATGGCCTGCTTGACGATATTCATGGCATCCCAGGTCAGGGCGCCTACATCATCAGGAACATAGCCATACTGGGTATTGTATTTGTCGATGAATTCCTTGGTGGAGCCGGTTGCCCCTTCAGCGGCGTAGTGGCTGCTAAAGAACAGGCCGTAGCAGTCTTCGCCGCACAGGTTCACGGTCTCAGCAGAACCCCAGCTGTCGGAGCCGACAATTGGGCCAGTAAATCCGAGTTCATGCGCCTGCTGGACGATCAAGGCAACCTCGTTATAGTACTGCGGCGTGAAGATGAACTCTGCCCCCGCGTCGATAATTTTCGTCAACTGTGCGCTAAAGTCTGTGTCGCCTGTCGTGAAACTTTCGTAGGCCACCACAGATCCGGCACCATGAATGTCTTCCCAGCCTTTCTTGAAGAATTCTGCTAAGCCATTCGGGTAGTCGCTGGCGACATCGTATAAGACCCCAGCTTTTGTAAAACCGAATTCCTCAGTGACGAAGTTGGCGACCACAGGTCCCTGGAAGGGATCCAGGAAGGGGGTGCGGAAGACCCAAGGACGATCAAGGGTGGTGTTCGGGTTCGTCGACCACGGGCTGATCATCGGTGTCATGAGATCGTTGGCGACGCCGCCTGCAGGAACCGCTTGCTTCGAGGATTGGGGACCCACGATAACAAGTACTTCATCCTGAGTGATCAGTTTGGTGTTGACTGCCGCTGCAGATTCGCCTTTTGATTCATTATCCTCGATCACAAGTTCAACATTGTAATCTTTTCCGCCCACTGTAATCGTCCCACCATTTTCTTCCAGCCACATTTCGGCGGAGAATTTGGTTCCTTCGCCCACCTTGGGGATGTCCCCGGTGATCGGCGCGTTGATACCAATCTTGATGGTATCAGTTCCAGCTGCGCCGCCACAGGCGCTTAACAGGATTATGGCGATTAAGAGAAAGGGGAAAAACCTGTACTTCTTCATAGTCTTGACTCCTTAAATCCCTAAGTAATTTTTTGTAGAGAACACAACCAATGCCGCCTAGTAAGTATATTCGGGAAGCTAACCCGGCAAACAGGCGACGCGTCCGATAAACACTCTATAGCTTTGATCACCTCCTCCCCTCAAACTACAAATAGGTATTTACATAGAAGTCAATTAAAAACAAAGATACATCATTTTAGCATAAAATAGCCCGTAATAAAAAAGGGTAAAAAATTAATCCGCTCTCTGCTCGATGGGATGAGTATATCTCCCCAACATGGATGGCACACAAAATTCGACTTGATAATAATCCTGTCATACATGTAATTTACCAGATTATGCTAATGGGTCTAGTTAAAAAGAGCAAAGTTCTGTTATGATTTGCCCTAATTTACAATATCATTCCCGATGTATAAAAATAGTTAGCAGTCATCCTATCCTGAAATTAGCGAGACTCGTATGAAGTTGAACCAACAATTACACAAGATAAGACAATCGCCAACAGTGGCCATAACAGACAGGATTCTAGCCCTATCCGCCAGTGGTCAAAAAATCATTCCCCTTCAAGTAGGAGACCCGGATTTTGCGACACCGCCTGCTGTTCTGGATTCGGCTGCAAAAGCGATGCGGGATGGCCTGACACATTATGCCCCCAGCCGTGGTTTTGATGAGCTGCGTTTAGCCATCTCCACCAAACTGCTGCGTGATAATGGCCTTTCCTACCAGCCGGAAACTGAAATCCTGGTAACCCATGGAAGCATCCATGCCTATTATCTTGCGGTGCAGTCTCTCCTGGAACCCGGTGATGAAGTGCTGATTCCCGACCCAACCTGGATGACGCATGTCAACATGGTGAAAATGCTGCGAGGGAAAGTGATCCATGTTCCCGCCTCATCCGAAAATGGATTCATCCCCCCCATCGAGACCTGGACCAAATCCCTGACGGATAAAACCCGGATGATTGTCCTCAATTACCCTTCCAATCCCACCGGGGCATATCCATCGCGGGATTACTTGGCGCAATTGATGGGTTTTGCCGAAAAACATGATCTGTGGGTGATCAGTGACGAAGTCTATGAGAATATTTATTACGGAGACAAACCCGTTTCCGCCGGTGAATTTTCCGGTGCCAAAGAAAGGACCATTATCGTCAACAGCCTGTCCAAAACCTATGCAATGACCGGGTGGCGCGTGGGTTATATGGCCGCCCCAGCCTTAGTGATTGAGAATGCTCTCAAGGCCAGTCAAAATTCCATCACTTGCGTTTCTCCTTTTGTGCAGAAAGCGGCGGCATTTGCCCTGACTGACAGGCGTATCCAAGAGGCTGCAGCAGAAATGCGGGCAGCTTATGCCCGCCGCAGAGAGCTTGTTTTGAGGATTGCTGGCGAGGTTGGGAAGAATCCACTTCAGATAAAACCACCCCAAGGGGCATTCTATTTCTTCTTAG